>JBGCFH010000233.1:0-18520 GCA_045106825.1 Saprospiraceae bacterium
CGCAGGATACTGAACAGTTACGGAATATCTATCAAAACTCAATATTTCAAATTATTTATCAATACAAATTTATTGGTTTGAATTATCCTGTTCAATCCTGTAAATCCTGTCAAAAAATATTAATTATGGTCAACATAGAAAATTTCATACAAAAAAAAGTCGAAGCCGACACTTCATACAATTTCCAAAAACTCTACGCACCTTTTTGGTTTATTGTCTATTACGTCATCGGTTATCCGTTGCGAATCTTAGGTTGTTTTGCTGATGGATTTGTGATTTACGGTTTAGTTTACGCTGCTCAAGAATCGACTTGGCAAAGTCTTGTCGTGGCTTTTATTGGTTCAATTATTATTCAAATTATGTTGGGCGAGTCGGCAACGATTACAGCTAAAAATTTATTTCGAGGTTTATTTTATCGCAGTTTAGCGTATGGAATGATGCTTTTGGTTACGTTGACGTTTACTGGCGGTTCATTGTATTCTACGATATTAAAAAAAAAAAAAGGAAGCATTCACGCCATCGAAAGCTTCTCTCCTACCCTTCGCACTCAATCATTAGAAAAAGATAAAACGTACAATGATAAATTGATAAAATCAAAAGAATCAAAAAATGACGCAGAAATTCAAAGCATCAAAAACGAATCGAAAACCGCACAAAATGACCTCAAAACACAGATTTTAAAAATTGAAAAAATGATTGCTCAAAAGCAAAAAATTGTTAATGGTTATACCAATAAAGTTGATGCACCTTGGGAACATCGAGAAGCCATCATCAAAGGTCAACGACAATTGATTACACTAAATACCAATTTATCAAACCTTATCAAACAAGAAAAAACCGACTTAGCAGACGCTCGTAAACGACACGGAAAAACGATAGTTTTGGCAGAACAATCAAAAATCAATGATGTCAATTCCACGATTGCCGAAAACAGCCGAAAACAAGAAAAATTAGCCTTGTTTGGATTAATCGCCATGGGTGCGAATGTTGGAATCAATATTTTATCGTTTTTGATAATGTGGGGTTTTGAGTTGTATTTGAAATTTGCTCAAGGTGGCGGAACTATCGAAAAACCGAAATCAAAAAAGTCAAAATCTGAAACCGAGAATCAAAATAAAGAAGAAACCGAAGCAACACCTAATAATGAATCAGAAACCAAAAAAGCGGAAACTTTTGAGGATCAAAGGTTTCAATCTGATATAGAAAAAACAGTTTCAGAAACTGTTTCAAAAGATAATTCTGAAACTGAAACAGATTCAAAAACCGCAACAGTTTTACAATTAGAACATCAATTTTTTCCTTACGAAAAACACGTTAGAAATGCTCGGCAATCATTTAGACGAGGATTTGAGAAAAACCGTAAATCGAAAACGATTCAAAATAGAATGGCAACCGCACAACAGCATATTAATGTGTTATTGTTTGAAGGTTTCAATGTTTGGGTAGATTCTAAAACACCATCGTTATTACGATTTGACAAATTGAAAAATCCGACTTTGAAAGCGAAAAGTTGGGAAGCTACTGTTGAAATGAAAAATGGTTTACCGAGTTTGGAAAAGTTTGAAATAGAAACGAATTTTAAGGATAGTTTAGGCGAAGTTGGTTAATGGTTACAATAAAAATAAGGCGTTGTTTACAAGTGTTTATATCTTTAGATACTTGTAAACAATACCTTATTGTTTGATTGTAAAATTACTATATTGTTTTTGACGAATTTGCGTATAAGTATTGGTAATAAACAGTTTTAGCAATTTAAGAGTATAACAATTTTTGTTGAAATATTTTGGTCAACCTACTTAAACGTTAATTTTTTAATTATGATTTTATATTTCAATTTTAGCGAAATAACGAAATCGCTATTTCGCTAAATAACGATTTCGTTATTATTTTTTTAACCAGTTTACCCAA
The DNA here is from genome assembly GCA_045106825.1 of Saprospiraceae bacterium. Taxonomy (GTDB): domain Bacteria; phylum Bacteroidota; class Bacteroidia; order Chitinophagales; family Saprospiraceae; genus CAWVWD01. Next base: position 1,909 of record JBGCFH010000233.1, read on the forward strand.
TAATCATTTACATCATTAAAATTATTATAGAAACTTTGGACTTTTATAATTGATGAATTGTGGTAAAGTTCAAAAAGTGTCGTTTTTGCTATATTTCCTGCCTTGTCGTTATCAAAAAAAGCATGAATTAACTCAAAGTCATTTTCTTCTAATAACGGAATAAGTCGTTTAATCAAACTTGTGCTATTCAAAATATAAACAGTTCCATCCAAATACATTTGTCGTTTCATCATCAAAGCACTCAAAAAATCCAGCATAGATTCAAAAATATAAGCAGTTTTAACACTTGTATTATTGATAATTGTAGAAATATCTTTTTTTCCAGTAATCGCTTTAAAGTCATTTTTTCCAGCAGAACGCAATTCAAAATCGCCACTATCATTTTTCCAACCGATGGCAAAAAGATCTTTTCGGTTTTTATTATCGTATCGAATTAGTTTTAAATATTTTTTTGCGATTTTTTCATCAATCCCTCGTTTTTCCCGTAAATATTTTAATAAAACGCAGTGATTTAATGGCTGTACTCGAATATTTACAATTGAGGATTTAATTTTATCAGAAAGCTTTGTTTGATTTGGTTCTATTTTTAAAGCTTTTGAAAAATTCTTATTGCTGAATTTAGTTAAATGTTCCAATGTTTGAGGAATATTTGAAAATCCGTGCATTTTCATTGCCAAATCAATAATACTTCCACCTCCATCTCCGAAATCATTCCAAAGCCCTAATTCATTTTCAACAAACATTGACGGTTCTTTTTCTTCTCGAAAAACAGATTTGAAACGATGTCGTTTTAAACTCATTCCAACAGGATGAAAACCATGTTGTGCTAAATATTCTACAATGGAAATGCTTGATTTCGCCTCTTTTATTGTTAATCGCTTCATATTTATTAAAATCTACGGTCTTTCAAGCAAAAATATCAAAATTTCATCAAGACAAGCAGATTTTTAGGTCGATTGAAATTTTCTTTTTTCTTTTACCTGTAAACAATTTTCTTAAAAAATTCCTAAGCTCTTCTATAATTTAGGTTATTTATTAATATAGTTATATAAATAGAGAAATTGAAACTGAGTAATAACAATGGTTACAGCCTTTTTAGAACGACAGATTAGGGGTTGAACAACGACAGATTAGGGGTAAATAAAGGTTTTAGAACGACAGATTAGGGGTTTTAGAACGACAAATTAGGGGTAAAGGTGTTTCTTAAAACGACAAATTAGGGGTAAACAATGGAAAATGTTGATTATAAACAGGTTTAGTGCTGATAATGAGCAACTTATATCAAGTTACAAATCACATCCTAATATTGTAAAACGACAGATTAGGGGTAAATTAAAATTTTATAAAAATGCACAATTATTTTTAAAACGACAATCGAAATATCTTGATGTCGTTTTAAAATAAAAACATTATCTTTGCCCCTCTTTAAGAAGTGTGTATAAATATTTTGAAGTTTGGAAAAGAAGAAATCACAGATACTGCAACATAATAAAATTCTATTAGGAGGACAAACAATCAATTTGAGAGCAAGGCAAATGGTTTATGTTTTGGCTCGATTTATTGATAAAAAAAGTCCTTATGATATAATTACAATAAATATAAAAGAATTTTTAGATTTTGTAAATAATAACTCTAAGGAAAAATGGACAGATGTCTATGCTTTAACAAACGATATATTTACGCATCTTAATGAAAATCCTATCTTATTAAAAGAACCTAAGAAGAGAGATTATGTAAAAATTAACTGGTTAAGTCGTTTGGGGGTAAGAAGAGGATTCATAGAAGCTCGTTTTTCGACCGATATCATCGAGTTTTTTTTATATCAGGAGCAACAACCCTATACAAACCTTTTATGGGACCTAAGACCCTTTAAATCAGGTCACACGGCAAGAATAATAGAACTTTTCCAAAAATATCATCGGAAAAACTCTGGAGACACCGAAATTAGCTTTGAATATGATGTCGAAAGTTTAAAATTCTTTTTTGGCGTTCATGAAAAATATCCTCGATTTTTTGATTTTGAAAAACGAGTTCTAAAAATGACGAAAAAGGAGTTAGACAAAAACGAACTTATTCCCTATTGGTTTGATTATGAAAAAATTAAACAGGGAAGAGCAACAACCGCTATTTCTTTTAAGGTTTACATACGATCAGAAATTTTGATGGAAGCAGTACCTGAATTAACCGTATATTCATCAAATGCTCCTACGTTATTTGATTCCGATTCAGATAAAGAATTTACTAAAGGTGAGGAAAAGCTTTTAGGGAAATTCAAAAAATTAAATATACCAACTAAACAAGCTAAAGCTATTATTAGTAATCTTAAAGAACCGCAAGCTATTGGCTGTTCTCTTCTTATAGAATATGGCGTTAATAAAAACTTAGCTGTAGATATTATTACAAAATATTGCTCTTTTGGTGAAATAGTTGGGTATGAACATTTGTATGTTCAACATACACTCGAAATCATTGAAAATGCTCGTTTAAAAAGGATAAAGGAACAAAAAGAATCTAAAGGGAAAAGCAAAAGAATTACTCCAGATGATAAGAAAGGTGGATTGCCAAAAAGTGTGTTTGAGCAAAAACAGCACTTTCCGTCGTTTATGGAGAAGTTATCTACTCTTCGTCAAAAAGAACGTAAAAGATCACAAAAGACATCAAAAAACAATGTGCAAAGTATGAAAGATATTTTATCTAATTTAAATAGACCTAAAAAATAGAATCAAATAATAACGAAATAGCAATTTAGCGAAATCGTTATTTCGTTATTATTTATAGCAAATTCTTTTCATCTCAGTAAAAAAGGTATCAAAATCTATAACCATTCTATTTTACTTCCTTTATAATAAATTGCTTTCATACCTGATAAAGGATATTGATTCTTACAATATAGTATTCGTAATAAAAATGGATTCGGTTGATTAGAGTTTATTTACATTATGCGATTAGATCTCTATATAAATGTAGAAAACAGACTGTTAATACTCAATAATTAGATTCAGGAAGTTTGTTAATTCTGAAATATCAGTAAAATCATTATGTTAAGTTATAAGCATTTACAAATAGCGAAATAACGATTTCGCTAAATCGCTAATATATTAATTTCTTTTGAAATAAATTTCGCTCATCTCTGAAAAGAATATTTGGGCTTATAGCATAGGAATTGCCATAAAAACAGATTTGGTATTTTATGACTTTTTCTATATAAACTTAGCAGAACACAATCAATGAAGGCTTTTAGATTCTCTTAATCGAAAACATCAGTAATATCTTTATGATTATGATAAGTTATCAATATTTCAATTTAACGAAATAGCGAAATCGCTATTTCGTTAAATGATTTTATACACAACTTGCTTTCATAATTATAGAAAATATTGAAATCTACAGATTTCTAATAGAATTAACAATAGCGATTTAGCGAAATCGCTATTATTAATTTAAAGGAAATCGTTTTCATATTTATGGAATATTGAAGTTTATGATAGATTTAGTACGTTACAACTTAATTTATAGAATTTAATTACACATTTACAAACAGATTTGGCTTTCTGAACCTCTCTAATACTCAAGGCAAAGCCTAAGCATCTGCGTTGTTTCAACATTTTGAGAAGTGTTGCCTATAGTTATATTTTAAACAAATCTAATTATAGCGATTTCGCTAAATCGTTATTTCGTTTTATTTGAATATAACAAAATAGAATTTGTAAAATAAATCATTTTTAAGCTAAGGCATAAAATCGAACGATTCTCTGAATAAAACTATTAGTGAGCGGCAGAGTTTTTGGTAAAAGTGGTGTCGGTTCTCTAAGCCTATTTTGATGACTAAAAGGTTTAGAAAATCGAATCGATTCGACTTAACAAAAATCTTGTCGCTCAACAATGGAATAAAACCTATTTCTCTTAATTTTTTTCACTATTTCGTAGTATTAGATAAAATACAATAGCGATTTAGCGAAATCGCTAAAAAACGATTTCGCTATTATGTATAAAAGTATTATTATTGTGTTATTGAATATAATTTCATATAAAAACGACTGATATGGCTTTAAAAATTGCAAATCTTTCACAAAAAGGAGGAGTAGGGAAATCAACTATTTCAAGAGCTATTGCTGTTGAATATGCTCGAAATGAATGGGATGTCAAAATAGCTGATATGGATTTAAAGCAATCTACTTGCAGTATTTGGAATCGAGAAAGAATGAAACAGGAACATACTCCAAAACTTTCGGTTGAAACTTTTTCTAAAGTTCGAGATACCTTAAAACAAGAAAAAAACTATGATTTAATAGTTTTTGACGGTTCTGGTCATGCAGATTTACAAACTTTAGAAATCGCTAAAGTATGTGATTATATCATATTACCGACAGGATTATCCAAAGATGATTTAACGCCACAAATAAAATTGGCACATGAAATGGTCAAAAAAGGAATTCCACGTAAAAGAATAGGTTTTGCATTAAGTAGGGTAGGGAAGAGTAATCGAGAATTAAATGATACAATTGAGTATATTGGTATAGCAGGATATAAATATTTAGGGTATATCAAAGAAATGACCTCTATTAGTCAATGTCACGATGAAGGAATGGCAGCAAATGAAACAAAATACAAATCCATTAATCTATTAGTTGATGGACTTATTCAAAATATTGTTAATTCTATTGAAGAACTTTCATAAATAATCTATTATGGCTATAATAAAAAAACCACGTAAAAATAGAAAAGGACCTCCACCAGAAATAGAGGAAGCAAGTAATAATTTGACTAATCTTCCTGTTAAAAAAACAGGATTAAGGAAAGATTTGAATTTCAAAGTTGACCCTGATTTTAAAAAGGAGTTCAAAAATTTTGCAACAGATCATGATTTATCTATGCACGATTTATTAATTAAAGTATTTAATTATTACAAAGTTCATTCATAACGAAATCGCTAAATCGCTAAATACATATTTAGCGATTTAGCGAAATTTATTCTTTGTTCCAATAATCTTTATACAAAAAACACAAATCAAAATAAGTTAATCGTATTTCAAGAGAAAAACATTCGTCGTACTTGGTACAATGAAGAATGGTGGTTTTCGGTATCAGATGTAGTAGAGGTTTTAACAGAAACAAAAGATGTTCGCCAATATATAAAGAAGATGCGGAAGAGAGATGAAACACTCAATTCTAACTGGGAGACAATTTGTACCCTACTTCAATTGATAGCAAAAGATGGTAAGAAACGTAAAACAAACTGTGCTAATACTGAAGGCATTTTTCGTATCATTCAATCTGTTACATCACCAAAAGCAGAACCATTTAAACAATGGTTAGCGAAAGTAGGGTATGAGCGGATTCAAGAAATTGAAAATCCTGAATTAGCAGCAGAAAGAGCAAGACAATATTATAGAGATTTAGGTTATACGGATGATTGGATTGAGCGTCGTTTACAAACGATTCAAGTACGAAGTGAGTTGACGCGTCACATCGCTGTTGATTGTTTAGGTTTACCTATGGCGTTACATGTTTCTGCGGCAAATTGTTATGATGGTAAAGAAGGAAGAGAATTATTATGGCAGTTAGCTCCTTTGAAAAGATTAAAAACAATAGCTGCGGATGGAACATATAAAGGACAATTTGAGAAAGATGCACAATGGTATAATTGGACAGTAGAAATTACACAAAAACCACCAACTGAAAAAGGATTTGTTCCTCAATCTTCTCGATGGCAAGTCGAAAGAAACTTTGGTTGGTTTAACTTTTTTAGAAGATTAAATCGGGATTTTGAAAAAACAGAAGATTCTTCTGTTTGTTTTATGCAATTAGCTTTCATAACTATCATTTTGACAGGAATTGATAATTAAATTTTTAAACATACTCTTAGTAACCCTTATCCTCTTATTTATTCCATAGTAAAAACAAAAAATTAAATCTCCGATTTAATTTCCCCAAATCTTATCTATAAAGACTTTTGAAGAATGTAAAATCGAAAAGTTATTTTTCCATAACTAAATATGCTACTTTTTTAATAGACTTTATTCTAAATCATTTTAGAATAAAGTCTATTAATAATATCCGTTTTCAAAAGGAACACAAGTCAGTTAAGATGCTATTAATATCAAATTATAATGATTTGGATTGATTGTGCTTATAATTCGATTTCATTTGCATACTTGTTACTTGCACTAATTTATAATTTTGACTATTATTTATTTATTAAAATTTTATTCTGAAATAATTAAAATTTAAGATTTTAATAGCAAAAAAGGAATAATACATCACTATAAGTTCTAATCTTAAAAAATGGGCAAAAAATCAAATAAATACAAGCTAAAACTGGAGTTACTGAAATTAGTCAGAGAGGACGAAAAGACTTACGAGCCTATTGAATTAGAGTTTGATAATCACGATAATATTTTTGCAATTATCGAAAAAATGAAAAATAGAAATCGCTTTAAGACCGAACAGCAATCCATTGAATTTGCAATAGGACTTAAATTATTCAGCGAAGTCATGCTAAAAAATAAGGATAATCCACTTTTTGAAGAATTCAGGCCTGCTTTTGGGCTACTTATGAAAAAGATAAAATCTGGCGTATAGGTTAATTCTAAAGTGATTTTACGACAATTTATAACACTTTTTTTTTATTTAATATGGAGTTTTCATTACTCCTTTCATTATTAAAATTTTTTCTACCATATAAAAACAACCAATTATGATTTTTTTTTACGGTCAAAAAGAAAGATTTAAATTTTCCTTTTTAAAAGGAATCTCTTTCAAATTAATGTTATGTTTATTTGGAATATTTATGTGTTCCACAAGTTTAAGTGCACAATCCGTATCAGGTATTGTTTCTGATACCAAAGGAGAGCCTTTAGTTAGTGCATCTGTGTTTGCAAAAGGAACAACTATCGGTGCAATTACGGATATTGATGGAAAATTCATTTTATCTGGTGTAGAAGAAGGAACAACATTAGTAATCAGTTACATTGGCTACAATCCTAAGGAAGTCGTTGCTTCAGCGAACATGAATATTGTTTTAGAAGAAGGTACAGACTTAGAAGAAGTCGTTGTTACGGGAGTTTTCGATGCTCGAACAAGGATGGAGTCTTCGGTATCAATTTCGACTATTGATAGCAAAGCATTGGCAAGAGTCGCTCCAACAAGTGCCGCTGATTTACTTAAAAACATTCCAGGTGTTTTTGTTAATCAAGCAAGAGGAGAGATTTGGAACTCTGTTTACTCAAGAGGTTTATCCGCAAATTCTATTGACAACCTTAATGGTTATCGCTATGTTTCTTTACAGGAAGATGGATTACCAGTTACTAATGTTGAGTTGTTCCCTGACCTTTTCTTACGTGCAGATGCAATGACAAACCGTGTAGAAGCAGTAAGAGGTGGAACGGCTTCTATTTTGGGTGCAAACGCACCTGGTGGGATTTTCAACTATGTGTCAAAAACAGGTGGAAGTGAATTTGCTGGTGAAGTTAGAGCAAAGTTCGGTTTAGAAGGCAATCTTCAAAATCCTTATTACAGAGCAGATTTCAATTTTGGTGGACCACTTGCAGAGGGATTAACGTATAATGTCGGTGGATTTTATCGTCAGTCTGACGGAGCAAGAGATCGAGGCTACCCAGTTAATCAAGGTGGTCAAATTCGTGCTAATTTACTTAAAAAATATAAAACAGGATCTTTTAAGTTAAACTTGAAATACTTAAATGATAAGAATGATAGAATGGCGTTTATTCCATCAACTAATTGGAATGATCCTCAAATAGCAGACGGTTTCTCTAAGTATGATTCTTATGCACTATATGATTTTTCTATTGATATACCTTTTAACGAAGAGGGAACGAGAACATTTAATTCTACGGATTTATTGCACAGTGTTGACCGTGCAGCTGGTTTCAATTGGGTGCAAGATCTTGGCAACGGATTTTTGTTGAAAAATGACTTCAAGTATTCAAGAAAAGATGATGAAAGAAATAGTACTGCGGTTGTTACTCCGATTAGCACAACAAGTTTCTTATTTTATGCTATACCTGGCTTATTTGGTGGACCAAACCCAGCCAGAACAGGAACGTATTCATTTGCAGACCCAACTACAGGAGAAGTATTTGGTACTGTAGAGTTAGTGCCTAATGTTGGGCCTAATGCAGTCCCTGGACCACCAGCAATATTGACACCAGGAGCTAACAATAATTTCCCTGGGTCTAATGTTCAGCCAAATTCATTATTGTTTATGCCAATGTTCTACCAAGATATTGATAGAAACGAGATAGCTAACCAATTGGTATTAAGCAAAAAAATGGATAAAATGAGCTTTAACCTTGGAAGTTTTTACAGTCGTTCTACTTTAGATGTTACGAATTATAGCAAAGGAATGGGCTTGAGCGGTGGTTTGATTCAAGATCGTCCTGTACCTGCACAAATCACATTGGCAGCCAATGATGGTAATGTCTATGAGGTTACCAGTCCTGAAGGTTTTATGAATGTAGGTTGGTCAGGTTCAGATAATGGAGAAACAACACAAGGTATCTTAGCTGTTTACTTTGGTCATAACTGGGAAATTACAGATAAACTTAACTTAGATTGGGGACTTAGATATGAGAATGTGAATTCAGCTGGATTCAATACGATTGGTGTGGAAAATCCACGTCAAGGAGATCCTTCTTTTGGAGGACGTGATGGAAATCCATTAACACTTTGGGACAATGGAGGAGGAACAGAAGGTGCTCCTGTAAATTATGATTTCACGTTAAATAGTTTGTCATTTAGTGCTGGTTTAAATTATAGAATCAATACAAGCAATGCTATTTATGCTCGCTATGCTCGTGGTAACAAAGCTCCTTCTACATTCTTTTATTTAGACTTAAACGACGATTTATTAGTTACAGACTTAGTAGAAAACAATCCATCTCTTTTGGAGGAAATTACTCAAATTGAAATTGGTTATAAAGTAAATACAAAGAAATTGAAATTGGTAGCTACGCCATTTTACAGTCAGTTGAAAAACGTTCCGAATATTCAGACGTTCTCACGTGAAGATGGTACTCGTTATTCACCGTTATATCAATTTAACGAATACACAACAGTAGGTCTTGAAATTGAAGCTGGTTACAATATTACTGACCGTTGGTTGGTAAGAGCAAATGCTGTTTTCCAAAACTCTGTAGCGGATAAATATACAGCTTGGGATGAAAGACGAGATGGACCAGATGATGATGTAATCATAGATTATTCAGGAAATGAAGCAGATAATAGTGCTAATGCTATTTTTAATATCAATCCGATTTATAATGGTGAAAAGTTCTATGCTTCATTAAACTATAGTTATATGGGAGAAAGACAAGCAAATGTACCAAACGCTTTTACATTGCCTGCTTTTTCTACAACAGACTTGGCGTTTGGTTATGATTTTTCACCTAAGTTTCGTTTACAGTTGAATATTAATAATGTATTCGATAAATATGGTATTCTTGGTTGGCAAGGACCTGGTGGATTCCCTGCTGCATTAAACAGAGATGGATTCTCTCCAGAGTTTATTACAAACAATCCTAATTCTGTATTCTCAACGCAAGGTAGTATGCCACGAGCGATGTTCTTGACAGCGACTTATATATTCTAAATTAAAAATTAGTTGAAAAATATCAATTAGTGGACTATATGAGGCATTTATTAGCTAAAGCTAATAGGTGCCTCATTTTCCATATTTTTAGATGAAATATTTTTTAAAATAAAAGTTATGAGAGTATTTATTTTTAGTTTAATAGGTGTCTTTTTATTTAGTTGTACCAATACGGATACGAAAGAAAACACAACTCAAACAACCCTCACTAAACCCAATATTGTCTTAATCATGGCTGACGATATGGGATTTTCTGACCTTGGGAATTATGGTTCAGAAATAAGTACACCCAATATTGATCGCTTGGCAACAGAGGGAACACGGCTAAAACAATGCTATACGAATACAATATGTGCACCTTCCAGAGCCAGTTTATTAACAGGGCAATATCCGCACAAAGGTGGAATTGGATTTTTCAATGATGATTTAGGGATTGAAGGATACGAAGGACACTTAAATCAAGCATCTTTGACACTTGGAGAAGTTTTTAAAAATGGTGGTTATACAACTCATATTGCAGGAAAATGGCATGTTGGAAATGAAAAACCTCATTGGCCTTTACAGAGAGGATTTGATAATTTCTTTGGGTTTTTAGATGGTGGAGCAAGTTATTTTGATACCAAACCTATCTTAAAAGGCCCTCCTTCAAAAGCAAATTTATACAACGGTAACGATGTTTATACAATTGATAAAGAAGATTTTTATTTGACTGATGAATTGACCGATAAAGCGATTGGTTTTTTAGATAATACACCTGAAGACAAGCCTTTCTTTTTATATATGGCATATAATTCTCCACATTGGCCGCTTCATGCCAAACCAGCTGATATTGAAAAATATAAAGGAAAATATGATGAAGGTTGGGACGAATTAAGAGTCAAACGTTTTGAAAATATCAAAAAACTGGGTCTGGTAGATGAGAATTGGAGTTTAGTAAAAGATAAATTACTTCCAGCTTGGAATACATTAAGCGAGGAAGAAAAAATTAGCTGGGCAAGAAAAATGGAAGTCTATGCTGCAATGGTGGACAATTTAGATCAAAATATTGGTCGTTTATTCAAATATTTAGAAAGCAAAAATCAGTTAGACAATACGATCATTGTTTTCCTTTCTGATAATGGTGCTGAAAACATGGATGTGTCCAAATTACCATTTACAGTGAAACGAAATGAAGGACCAGTAGGAACAGCAGGCTCAATGGAAGCATATTCTAAAAAATGGGCTCAAGTATCTAATAGTCCACTTAGAAGCTACAAATCATCGCCTTATGAAGGTGGCGTAAGTACACCTTTCATTATTAGATATCCAAAACATATTACTGCTGGTGCAACTCGAAAAGGTGGTGTTCATTTAGTGGATATTATGCCAACTTTATTAGATTTTGCTGGCGTAGATTATCCTAAAACTTATGAAGGACAATCCGCTAACACGCTGCCAGGTGAAAATTTTTCAGCATTGCTAAAAGGAGAAGAATGGGAAAGAAAAAATCCTATCTGCTTTGAATGGTTTGGTGATCGTGCGGTATGGTTTGGTGATTTCAAAGCCGTTTCGGTATATCCTAATAATAAATGGGAACTTTATAACCTTGCAACGGATAGAACGGAATCTAATGATATAGCAGCAACCGAAACCGAAATGGTTAACAAAATGGACGAAATTTATAACACATGGGCGGCTACTAATGGTGTGGTTGCGTGGAATGAAGAATTGACGAAGAAAACTGGATTTAAAAAAATGCCACACTAAAAATTTTAAACAATGAAAAAAGGATTTTTTACTTATGAAAATGGATTAGTCTCGCTTATGGCGTTGACGTTCGGGGTTTTATTCTTTGACCGATTAGCACTAAATTACTTAGTGCCTTTTGTGGCAAAAGATCTCGACCTTAATAACACTCAAATTGGATTATTGGCAGGAGGTTTATCTTTAGCTTGGGCTTTTTCAAGTTACTATACTACGGCTTGGTCAGAATCAAAAAATAAGAATAAATTTACTTTTGTACTGGCAATATTCATCTTTTCTATTTGTTCCTTTGGCTCAGGTATGGCTATTGGTTTTGGTACTTTATTAGTCGCTCGATTAATCATGGGATTAGCAGAAGGTCCAGTGATACCTTTTGCACAAGTTTTTGTGGAGCGAGAATCTTCTCCTAACCGATTAGGTATCAATGTTGGAATTTTACAAGCTGTTGGTGGTGCATTGTTTGGGTCTATTTTAGCACCTGTTATTTTGATTCAGATTGCCGAAAATATGGGTTGGCGAACGGCTTTTTATATTGCAGGTATTCCTGGTCTAATTATCGGAATCATTGTCTTTTTCTACCTTAAACCTTCTACTGCCGAAAGTCGAGGTGCAAAAAAAGATACAGGTTTTGCCATCAAAGAAATTTGGAAATACAAAAACATTAAATGGGGAACTGCTCTGGCTTGTTGTGTATTCGGTTGGTGGTTTGCAACGATTCCGTTTATTACAAAATATTTTACGGACGTACAAGGTATGTCCTCAGGAGATATGCAAAAAACAATGGGACTTTTGGGTATTGCGATGCTTTTGTCATCTTTGTTTTTCCCAGGAATTTCCGATAAAATCGGAAGGAAAAAAGCACTTTTGATAGCTGTTAGTTTAGGCGTATTTTATCCATTTGCAGTTTATTATTTAAATGGCAATGGAATACATTTACCGGCTATGTTTATCACTTATGCTATGGTAGGTGCAATTCCTTTAGTTGCGGCAATCGTGCCATCAGAGGCTGTTCCTTCACATCTAAAAGCAAAAGCAGTTGGTTTTGTTACAGCGGTTGCCGAAATAGTAGGTGGCGTAATCATACCAGCAGTAGCCGGAGCATTATCTGACATCATCAATGAATCTGCTTTTCTTTGGGTTGCAGCCGTATTAGCCGTATTAGCCGTCTATTTTGCAACAAGGCTGGAGGAAACAAAAGGAAAAGTTGCTGTTTAAGTGCTTGGACAGAATTATTCTACGTTTAAAAATTAACAATTGATAACATAAACAACTGATAATCAGACCTGACAGGTTTTTAAAACCTGTCAGGTCTTTGCAAATAACTTTATCAGATAACTTAGGAACGTGTAAAAAACTAAAGCAATGAGTTTTAATAAAAAAATAGAAACGGTTTTAGCGGAATATCATCAACGGATAATTGCAGAAGAAACTTTGATGAAAAGCCTTACAAGAGCAGATGGAATGAATCGTAGAGATGATTTTTTGTTACCTGTTGGTAAAGAGGTTGGACAATTTTTATACACACTCGCAAAATCTGCTGAAACAAAAATAATCTTAGAAATTGGTACTTCTTATGGCTATTCTACCGTATGGTTAGCTGCTGCTGCAAAGGCAACAGGTGGTAAAGTAATCACTTTAGAAATTGATGAACAAAAAGCCAATTATGCTAAATTACAAATAGAAAAAGCAGGACTTTCTGATTTTGTAGAATTTAGAGTAGGAGATGCGTTGCAAAGTATTCGACAAGCAAAAGAACATTTTGATTTTGTCTTAGTCGATATTTGGAAAAGGTTTTATCTCCCAAGTTTTGAATTATTTTTACCAAAGTTAAATAATGGAGCTTATGTTATTGGTGACAACATGATTCATCCACCAAATTATAAAAAAGAAGTTAACGAATATCGAGCAGCAATCAGAGCAACAAAGGCATTTGATACCGTTTTATTACCAATCGGAAGCGGTATTGAAGTTAGTCTTTTTAAGAAATAAAGAAATCGAATTGACAATTCACCTCTATCCTATTATCTCCTCAAGTGAGGTGGTTCAAAAAAACAGGACAAATTTTTAAGATAGAAAAAATAAATTCTGTTCCATTCACATTTTTTTTCGGAAAAGCCCTCAAAATAAATGGGGCTTTTGTGAAAAAAAATATCTTGACGGTTATGCTCCATGATTCAGCCATTCCAAAATCTCTGTTCAAATTCAACAGGACTCAAATAATGAATTGAAGAATGTCGTCTAATGACATTATAATAGCCTTCGATATATTCAAAAGTACGAGAATAAGCATCATCAAATCCATAAAAAGAGAGTGTTCAGAAAAGTGTGTCAATAATTTATTAAATATTGATATTCTTATCGTTTTGTCCGAAAACAATCGTATTCAATAATAGGCAATACAGTATAATTATTTGTGGTTTGATGCTTATAATTTATTATGTGACAGTATTTTTTATCATTTTAATAATGATGATAAATATACAGCTTCTACTCCAAATAAGCACTCGGTTTTTTCCCAAATCGCTTTTTGAAATTTCGAGAAAAATTACGAACATCTTTAAAACCAACGGAATAAACGACTTCTTTAACAGAAGTATGCTTTCTTATTTCTAATAATTTTCGGGCTTCAAGCAGTCGTACTTCCTTAATGTACTGCATTGGTGTTAAACCAATTATTCTCTTTGTTTTTTTAAATAATGAACTGATACTCATTGCCATTAGATGTGCTAGCTGCTCCACTGAAAAATCATAGTCACTATAATTTTCTAATACCTTTTGTTCTAATTCTTCTAACCAAGAGTTATCAGTGTACGAAATATCTGAGGTCGCTGGTATTATCGCATCTTTAATAGGAGAAGGTGTTAATTCTTCTTCTTGTTGTTGATACTCCATTCTTTGTGTCGCATTATCTAATAAATTATCTATCCGAACTAATAACTCTTCATCTGTAAAAGGCTTGGGTATATAATCATCTATGCCATATCGCAAAGCCTTAATCTTATTATTCATATCACTCAATGCTGTAAGCATAATTACTGGAATTTCTACATAATCGGGTAATTGTTTGAGTTGCTCTAAGAATTCATAGCCATCCATAATAGGCATCATAATATCGCTAATAATTAATCGTATATTTTGACTTTCGGTTTTCAAAATATTCAGTGCTTCCTGACCATGATTTGCAATAATAACGTTAAAGCTGGGGCGTAATATTAATTGAATATATTGTTGTAAGTCCATATTATCTTCAACTAATAAGATGGTAGGTAGATGCGGTTTTATCGTATCGTCCTGTATTACCAAAGGAAGAGAATTGAGGTTGTTTGAAGTCGGTATAAGTAAAGGTTTGGAAGTCTTTTCTGCCAATTTTTTAGGCAAAGTAACTGTAAACTTACTACCTTCCCCAAAAACGGACTTGACCGTTATCGTTCCTTCAAGTAAGGCAGCATATTCCTTGCAAATTGCCAAGCCAATACCCGTTCCACCTTCTACCAAACTATTCATTATTTGAGCTTGATAATACCTGTCAAAAATATGAAGTAAATCGCTTTTGTGAATACCACTTCCTGTATCCTCGACGGTGATTTCTAAAGTGTCCTCAAATTCAGTCACTCCAAAAGTGATTGTATCATTTTCGATTGTATATTTGATTGCATTGGATAGCAAATTTTTGACAATTGTAGTCAGTTTATAGTGATCCGTTTCAATGATTAGATTGGAATGACCTTGATAGGTAAATTGAAAATCAATCTTTTTATACGTTGCCAATGATTTAAAATCTTCGTAGAGTTTACGCATTGATTTTTCAAGATTATCATTAACATTTTTGACTTCTACAGTATCGAATTCAAACTTTGCAAACTCTAAAAGTTGCTGCGTTAAATCATAAAGTTGTAAACTATTTTTTTCAATAGATTGCATTAAATAATAATCTTCTTTCGATATGTTTTTATTTTTTAACAATCGTTTAATAGGACTAATAATCAGTGTTAGCGGTGTTTTCAACTCATGCGACACATTAGAAAAAAAGCGTGTTTTTGCGACATCTCGTTCATAATATGCTCGAACTTCTGAAGTACGTTTTTCGATGATTTGCTCTTGATTTTTTGTCATCGTTCCTAATTCGTCAAATAATTTCACCATAAAAAGATAAGTGGCATTAGAGATACCTCGAAGTGCAAACAAAATAATCAAACTATTTATAAAATTTGTTTGAAATGCAAAATTGGTATCTACCTTTACGAAACCGTAAGGTCTAAAATAAATGTATATACTTGAAAGTGTAAACAATATGATATTATACGCTGCAAATAAATTTCTACTTTTTACACTTAGATGTTTAGTAAAATAGACCGTTCCGACAATAGATATAAGAAAAAATAATTGATGGTTAATTTGACCACCAACAGGAATAACACCAAGTAAATGACCAATCGGGAACAATATGTTTAAAGTACAATCGGTTACTTTATACTGCTTGCGAGCATTGAAAGTTAAAATAATAAGACTTGTCAGTAAATATAAAAAAACATAGATATAAACAACAAATGGAATATCATTGTACCAATAAATAATAAGTGATACGACAATAGTCAGAATAAGAAAAAGTGCTACAGTATTAATGGTTCTAACCTTATTGCGCTCTACTATTTCTAAATCATCAGTTATTCCTAATGATATAATTTTTTTATACATAGTTTATTTTTTATAGAGATTCTACCCTAAATACTCACTTGGATTTTTTCCAAATCGTTTCTTAAAATTGCGAGAAAAATTACGAACATCTCTAAAACCTACAGAATAAACAATAGCCTTCACCGAATCGTACTTTTGGATTTCTAAAAACTTTCGAGCCTCCAGTAGTCGCACCTCTTTGATGTACTGCATAGGAGTCAATCCTACGATTCTTTTTGTTTTTTTGAATAACGAGCTGATACTCATTGTCATTAGATGTGCTAACTGCTCCACCGAAAAATCATAGTCACTATAATTTTCTAATACGTGTTTTTCTAACGTTTCGAGCCAGATATTATCCGTAGGTGAAATATTTTTTATAGGTGATATTGTTTTATTTTTAATATAAGAAGCCTGTGATAAAACAGTTTCTTCTTGTTGCTGATACTCTATTTTTTGAGCCGAATTGTCCAATAGATTATCAATACGAGCTAATAATTCGGCATCTACAAAAGGCTTTAAAAGATAATCATCTATCCCATAACGCAAGGCTTTGAGCTTATTATCTGTACTGCTCAATGCAGT
>JBGCFH010000234.1:0-6014 GCA_045106825.1 Saprospiraceae bacterium
AATAATAGAAAAAGTACTCTTTTAAAACTGTTGATTATTCTTCTATTTTTGCTTTCTCTTGTTTTGTTTCCTCTGCTTCCTCTTTGCTTTCGCTAAATATCACCTCTGGCAACGCCTCAAGAGAACAAACATAACTTGACATATCATTCGACACATTCGCAAAATCATTTCCTGCATCAACATTCGTAAAACGTAAATCTTCTTTTGATTCTTTAATACAAAGCCTCATCGGATTTTCCCCTTTACCATTTGTAATTCCATCATAAACAATATCTTGTTGTTTGGCACTACAATAGTAACTAATCATTTTACCAAATTCTTTTGATAAATCAGGAACAGCAACTCCACCTTTTCTTTCCAAAACATTATCATGAAAATAAATATCATGTGTGAAAGGATCATAACTTTCGTCTTTCCATTTGCGTTGTGTGATATGAAAACTGGCGATTGCTGCACCTACAGTTTTATGTCCTTTAATACGATTATTAGTCACTTCCACATTTTTGGCTGCTAACAAAATAACACCCGTTCCCGGTGGAACAATTGCTACCATATTGCCCTCTGGAGAGAAATTCTTAAAGTTATTATCAATAATAGTATTATCCGTAATCAGACAAGTGTGACCATTTCCAGCTGGTAAATCTGGTAAATCAAATACTAAAACACCTCCAGAATTATTTTCTGCTTTACATTTTGTTACGATTGCATTTTTACAATTTTCGATTTCGATACCAGCAACATTATGATGTGCATACGAATTTAGAACTTTCACGTTTGTTGATTGACCAACGTAGATTCCTGCATCTGACGCATACGATGCCTCACAGTTATCAATCAAAACATTGCGACAAGCAACAGGATACAATCCATAACCACCGTTTGTAGGTTCTGCTCCACTTGTCCATGTTGTTTTTACATTAGTGATTGTAACGCCATTACAATCTTGTAGCTTTATCGCATCACCTTTCGTATCTTGAATCGTAAAACCATTTAATGTGACATTATTGGCCGTCACTTTCAAGCCTTCTGCACCAGCTTGTTGGTCTTTGAATGAAATAATGGTTTTTTCCATTCCAGCACCTTTTATCGTGACATTCGCAATACCGTCTAATGATAAAGGTCTATCAAATAAAAATTTTCCTTCTGGGATTTCAATAACATCACCATCTTTCGCATCTATTAACTTTTCCTGAATGTTTTCATACATTTCAGTGCTTACTTCGTTAGCAACTGTTTCTGCTTCTTGTTTACAACTAAATAAACCTAAGATAGCAAATAAAAATATAGTTATTTTTAGATTCATAATTATTGGTATTTGGTTATTTTAATAACGTAAAGTTAGGAAGTATTGAAAGAAAATGAAATTCCGTTATATTAATCAGAAAAATTCCTGACAAATAATTTTAATTAAATAAAGTTATAATAGACTTTTATTTTAGACATTAAATTGTAATTTTCAGAAATTATTAAAACCCTTAAGATTTTAATTGAAATCAATAGAAGTCATTTATGAAATCTTTTTATATCTTTGCCGAGATTTTGAAAAACTACATTAAATAGTAGTTCATCATAAGTTGTTCTACTAATTTTTAATACTAAGTAATAATGGCTCAAAGAAGAAGAGGTAAAAGGTCACGCACAAATGAAAAGAATAACGCGGACGAAACGATAGTAGATTTAATAGAAGCAAGAGAAAGTGCTCAAAGTTGGTTTGACAAAAATCGTCAAACAATCTTAACAGCAGTTGGTGTTGTTGTTCTATTAATTGTTGGATTTGTTGCCTATAAGTTGTTATATCAACAACCTCGTGAGAAACAGGCTTTATCTCAAATGTATAAAGCAGAACAAGCGTTTTCACAAGATTCAACTACTAAAGCATTGACTGACGCAGGTGGAGGTTATCCTGGTTTTATTAAAATCGTAGAGGATTACGGAAGCACAAATGCAGGTGATGTTGCTAACTTATATGCAGCACAAGCTTACATGAAAGAAGGAAAATTTGAAGCAGCATTAGATTACTTAAGTGATTATAGTGGCGGTGGAAAATTAGGAACAGCATTGAGAAATGGTATGAAAGGCGATGCTTTCTCTGAATTAGGGAACATGGACAAAGCTTTAAGTGCTTACAAAAAAGCATCAAAATCTGATAATGAATTTTTCGCTCCTTATTTCTTATTAAAATATGGAATGTTGTCTGAAAAGCAAGGAAATGCAAGTGATGCATTAGCCGCTTACAAGCAAATCAAAAAAGATTATCCAACTTCGGTACAAGGTCAAAATGTAGATGCTTATATCGCAAGAGTTGAGAAATAACCGAATTTTCGGATTACGAGTTGCGAATTCTATTCGTACTTAAATTAAAAAGGTAAGGTCGAAAGGTCTTACCTTTTTTTAGTTTCAGTAGTGATGTAGTTTCAGTAGTTTCAGTAGTTGTGGTTCGTAGAAACTACTAAAACTACTAAAACTACTAAAACTACTAAAACTAAAAAAAATGCTTTTTCTTATCGGTTTTATGGGAAGTGGTAAATCTACCGTTGGACAACAATTGGCGAAAGTCTTAGGTGCAGATTTTTTGGATTTAGATGAGGTTATTGAGTTAGCTGAAGGAGAGACGATTGCTACTATTTTTGCAAATCGTGGTGAATCATTTTTTCGAGTAATTGAAAGTCATCAGTTAAAATCTATTAAAGAAGGTAAACATCCAAAAGTAGTTGCTGTTGGTGGTGGAACACCTTGTTTTTTTGATAATATGGATTGGATGAATGACAACGGAATAACGATTTTTCTAAATCCAACAATTGATATTTTATTTGATAGATTGAAACCCGAAACGGAACATCGACCAATTATTGCAGGACAAACAGATGAAACTTTACGAAAGTTTATTATAAAAAAATTGAATAGTCGTTTGCATCATTATGAGAAAGCGAAGATTGTGATTGATGTAGATTCAGAGGATTTTGATGTTTTGGGAAATTTACTCACGCAGATTTCCGCCAATTTTCGCTGATTTTTCTCACTTTTTCCGTCATTCCGTACTTGATACGGAATCTCCCAAACTTCTATTGGTTCAACTCGAACCTTATTCACTATAAAATCTTCTCATCCAACTAAATTTAGATTTCATCATTGTTAAATTGAGTACTAAGGCAATCGCAAGAAAAGTCATCAGGTGAGTTCTTTAACAAAAATCGAAAAAAAAACGACTTTTCATAAGGTTTAACATACTCACCTGATGACTATTTGAAATACTTTTTGGTTCTTGCGATTGCCATAATTGAGTACTTTAATACTTGGGAGATACCAACCTTCGTCGGTATAACGAAATTCTGTTAGGTTTTTTAGATAGTAAAATAAAATTAACCCAACGATTTTCTGAATCATCCTCGTTATCTTTATATTATTGGCAAAGGCAGTGCCGTTTGCCCTACGTTTAAAAAATCGCCGATTATGAAATATCTTTTTTTGTCTTTGATAATTTTCTTGTCAATCAATCTTTCCGCACAACAATATTGGCAAAGTAGCAAATACGCTTTGGTGTATAAAGTTACGGACGAACAAGCCTTAGCATTGGCGAAAGCCAGTCATAATCGTGAAATTGGTGGTTCGGAAGCAGCGAAAACATTTAATCCAACGAATTTGGTGGATACGATTTTCTTTGATAATCAAGGTGATGGTTCAAAAATATCGACGCAATATCAAAAATATGAGTTGGGAACTTACGTCGCTGTTCGGGCAACTGGCGAGCGTTTGGAATATCGGTTTTTAGGGTTTTACGATATTGGAATTGTTCCTGCGTTTCACGATAAAAAGTTTCATTTTCATATCGTGGATACAATGGGAAATTTGGTCAAAGCAGACAACGTAACACTTGATGGAAAAAGTGTTCGATATAATAAAGACAAGCAACGTTACGAAAATAAAAAGTTTAAAAATGACCGATTGTTAATAGTGGAAAATAATGGGAAATTGGCATTTTTTGAAGTCAATCCAAATCATTATACGAATAGAAGTATTTATCGAAATAATACGAATTGGTTTGAACGTCAATGGGACAGAATAGTTTATGCCGATATTTGGCGTTCACCTTGGTATGTGTTAGGAAATGTTTGGCGACAGCAAGTTTATGATTTTAAGTATGTTTGGGACGTACAAACCTATGGTTATATCACGACAAATAAACCCAAATATTTGCCAAATGATACCGTAAAAATCAAAGGTTATTTTACACGAGATAATAAAATTGCATACAGTTCGCCGCTGACATTAAAAATAACGCAATATGGAAATTACAAGTATGAAACTACGATAAAACCAACGTCACGAGGAAGTTATGATTTTGAATTTTTGCTGGGTGATTCATTGCAATTAGATAGAACGTATTCGGTTTCGTTTTGGAAAGGAAAGCGACAATTGATGCAAACTTCTTTTGTGTATGAAGATTATCAACTGGATGAAGTCGAGTATGAGTTACGAGCTGACCAAACGGATTTTAAACGCTACGAACCAATTGTTTTTTATGCCGAAGGTAAAAATAAAAATGGTCAATACGTTATGGACGGCGAAGTGGAAATCACCGCACAAATCAATAATATCAAGGCTTATCACGCTCAAACGGTTTATATTCCTGATACGTTATTTCATTATAAAGGTGCGTTGGATTTAGGAAAGGCAATGCGTTTTCCGTTGCCAAAAGAAACAATTCCAATGGCGGATTTTACCGTGAATGTTTATGCTGTTTTTACAAATAGTAATGGCGAAATTCAACATAAAAATCTAAGTTTTAATATCATCAGCGATACAACGGTTATCGAAATGTCGTTGGAGGGCGATATGCTTTTGGTGGATTATTTGGTGAATGGAAAGTCAACGGAAGCCTTAGCGACGTTAGAATTTGATATGTCGGCAACAAATTTTTATGTAGAAAAAACGGTAAAATTGCCTTATAAAGCAGCGATAAATCCTGTTTTTAGTCAAATTACAGCAACAACAAATGGCGAAAGTAAACGCATCAATTTAGGTTTTACAGATTATTATAGAACGCAATCTATTATTAAACAACCAACTTTTGATTTGGTACAAACGATGGATTCCGTTTTTGTTTTTGGAACGAATCCGAACGGATTAAAAGTCAATTACGAAGTTTATCGACTTAATCGAAAAATTGCTTCGGGCGAAAGCACCGAAAAAGCAATTGTTTGGAAAGATAATATTCGTAAAAAAACATCGTATCGAATTGATTATGAATATATTATAAACGGTGAAACTCGCCAAGGTTCGCAAAAATTTGATAGAGCAAAAAATCTCTTAACGGTTGATATTGACCAACCGACACAAATTCAACCTGGCGAAACGGTTGATATAAAAGTCAAGGTTCGGAAGAATAATAAAAGCGGAGCTGGAAATGTAAAATTGGTTGCTGGTGCTGTAAATACGCAATTTAATAATACCAATGTTTGGAAATATAATGTACCGTTTTATGGAAAAACAAGCGATACAAAAGCGATTCCAAATTATAATAATAGTGGAAAATATTCAGTCGGAAGTTATAAAGGTTTTAACTGGATTGGTGGAATAAATGAACGTTTTCGTGAAGATTTGCAATTGAATAAAGAATTGTATTATCGGTTGTTATTTACAAAGAATATTCATAAAGAAAGTGTCGATATTCCGAACGAAGAAATCTTTACACAATTCGCACCTTTTGTGGTAAAAAATGGACATTTTGAACCAATTTATTTGGCTTACGCCAATCGTAAATTCGTATATTATCATGATACGGAAACGCCTTACAGTTTTATGGCAAGAGAAGGCTATAACCAAGTAACATTAAGAGGTCGAGACTTTGAATTGGTGATTGATAGTGTTTATATGAAAGCTGGAGAGAAGTTATTTCTTTCGATAAATCTGGATAATTTACCAAAAAATACACGATTGTATAAACGACCAAATAACGAATGGACAGACGCAGAAAAAGCCTTAATTCGTTCATCAATTTTCACCTATAAAAGAAC
>JBGCFH010000235.1:0-9253 GCA_045106825.1 Saprospiraceae bacterium
GGCATTTTTTACTGTACTCTCTTTTATTTCTCCGAAATATGACGTAAGTTTATTACTTATTTGTAGAACCATCGCTTTTTTGTTTTGTCACTTCAAAGTTATGGTTCTTTTTTATTTAATCCTTTTTGTCCAGTAGTAAGATCTATATTTGAATTACAAATAAAAGCTGCCTTTGAAAGGTTGAGCGAAAAACATAGCAGTTGTCTATCACGTGAACTGGTAACGGTGGTGTTAGATGATAGTATTTTCAAACAATGGTTATCTTCTTTTCAGGCAGGAGAAACTTTTGCTTCTTGTTTTAGTTGTTTTTTTAGTGGTCAATTCAATAGTACGGTTTATGGATTTAAAAACTGTTGTATAGGAGTAGTAATTGATGGTATTTACTATCCGTTGTATTTTGATTATGTTCCAAAAAAGAAGAAGGAAGATGGTGCGAAGTACAGTATTCAGATTGAAACAGCGATAAAATTAGTGAAACGTTTAGGGAAGTTTAAACAGCATTTAAAAGACAAAGGAATTGATTTAGGAAAGCTACGATTTAGTGCTGATAGTGGTTATAGCGACATGTACTTAGCTGATGTATGCGAGGAGAATGATTTAATTTACATATCAGTTCCCAAAAAAAGTCATACATTTTTGATAGATGGAAGCACTATGAAACTATCAAAATGGATAACAACAGAATTTTTGCGGTTAGAAGAAGAGTATAACAGAGTACAAAAAGATATGCCTAAGTCCGAACAAAAGCCATTTTTTTATCGCTTTAGAGGTTTTTATAAGTCTAAAAAGCGAAGTGTTGTTTTAGTAGCTTTTCGATTGAATAGATCAAAAAGAGTAAGTATTATTTATACAACATCGACAGATGAAAAGGCTAAAACCTTGCGAAGGCATTGCCTGCCCCGAAACCTCGGTGGGTTTCAAAGGACTTACATCGAACAGTTTTTTAAAATTTTGAAACACGTTTTGAAAATTCAAGAAAACAGAACGAAAACGAAAGATGCTATGTCTTTTAAATTTCTTCGGTTTGCATTTATGGCTTTTCATGTTCAAAAATTGGTACGATTCATTCGTAAATCAATCCCTGAATTTAGAAGAAAAGGTTTTATAGCCAGCGAATCATACGAAAACAAGAGTACTTTTTAGACCTTTTGCAAAATAAAATCAGCATTATATATTGATTATCAAGTCTTTATAACTATCCTGAAAACTTCAATTTAAGGATATAAAATAACAAAAGAGGTTTCAGAATATATTCTGAAACCTCTTGCAAATTTATCTAATTTCTGTTTCTTACTGCTTAATTACTTTTTGAATGATAGCTTGTCCATCAATCATCATACGAATAAAATAAACACCATTTGTCCATTCTTCTGCTTCATCAATTGTCAAATTGTGATTGCCTCCAGCTTGATTTTCATTCAAAACTGAAGAAATAACTTTACCATTTACATCTAACACATCAATCTGAACATTGGCGAAAGCCGATAAATCGTACTCAATCGTAAATGTTGTTTGGATTGGATTCGGAAAAATGGCAATATTCTGTGCTTTGAAGGCTTCAGTAGTAGAATTCGGATCTAACATTTCTAAATAATAAGAATGCAATAAAAATTCTAAGTCATCTAAAGAAGGTTCATTTGCTACTAATGTTACTAATGGTGCTAACTCATTATCAATACCAGCTTTATCTACAAATATTGCATAAGTTCCATCAACTAATCCATAAAAATCAAATCGTCCATTATCATCAGTAATTGCATCGTTGATAAAGTTACCGTTTATATCTTTTAAGACTAATCGAACGTCTCCTAAAGGTGTTTCTAACGATTCAGTTCCTAAACTAACTTTTCCACCAATTCCTTTTCCACCAGTTAAACTGAATGTATCAACTGTACTAAAATCGGCAACATTAAAAACGGTTGTAATTGAAATTGGAGTAGCTGCTTGTACGGTTTCAGAACCATTGTAGTAAGTAATCACTTGGTCACCATGTGTACTTCCAGGTATTGCTTTTACATAATAATTTATTGTAACATCTGGTACAACAAATGCATAATATCCTTGTGATGATGTCATCATTGAATCAATATTCATCATGGAAGAATCAATCAAATAAACCCAAGAATTATCTAATGCCAAACCGTCTGCACGAGTAACCGTCCCAACAACTGCTTCTGGAGCATCTAAAGTGCTAAAGTTGATAGTTGTTTGCAAACTTGTAAAGGTAATTAACATCGCATTTGCAGGATCAATTGTTCCATTATAATATGTTGGAATTTGATCATTATTTGCTGTATTTGGAACTGCTAATAAATGAACATTATTTTCAAAGGTTGTAAAAGTATACTGACCTGTCAAAGCCGTAAATGAAGAATCTAAAATATTCATATTACTATCTAACAAATATACATAAGACAAACTCAGTTGATTTCCATCACTACGAGAGACTATGCCACTTACTGTTTTTGCAATTTCTATCGTCGAGAAGTCTAATGTTCCTGTATTTGTTCCACTTGCAAATGTGTAAGCTGTTGCATTTGCTAAATTTGCGGAAGCATCGTAATAAGTTTCTGATTGATCAAAATAAGCTGCATCTGGTGTTACAGAAACATAAATTGACGTTTCATTGCTTGACAAACTATAATTTCCATTAACATCAGTTGTAAAAGTATCAAGAATTGTACCTTGCAAATCATAAGCATAAACTAATGAATTTGCTAATGGTAAACCATCCGAAGTCGTAATCGAACCAGTCAATGTTTTTGGTATTAAAACAGTTACAACAACAGAATCTGTAAATGAACCACAACCACCAGAAGGACAATTTATATTATAATAATAAGTTGTCGTTGTAGTTGGAGATGCAACAGGATTTAAACAATTTGTACAACTTAAAGAAGAAGAAGCCGTCCAATTAACCGTACAACTTGGATCTAATAAGTTAACTTGTAATTGTGCGGTACTTCCTTGATAAATTGAAGTTTGGCTAAATGTTGCTCCGCCACCAGCACCTTTTACAATTACTTTATAAGCATAATTTCCTTTACCAATTGCAGGACAATTGTCATCATAAACAGTTAGACCAAAATGATTTGTCCCCATATCACTCAATGTTGGTGTCCAACAAATGGTGACTTGAGCTGTGTTTCCTGTATTTGTTACGGTATAAGTTGCGCCGTTTAAAGCTGTGGTATAATTAATACCAACGTTTTGTGCAGCATTTGCATCATAAGCATCAATGGTAAAACAAATATTCTGACCAGCACAAGTCGTAATACTGTTAGAACCAGTTGTTCCTGTACTTGTCGCTGTACCATTAATTCCTGAAAGTACTGGCGATTGATTCGAACAACTTGTTACTCCGATTTGAATATCTCGCATCACTTCACCAATCTTTACACCATTTCGGTATTCTTCTACTAACATACAAATTACGCCAGTTTGAGCCATACTTGGTA
This sequence comes from Saprospiraceae bacterium, assembly GCA_045106825.1. Classification (GTDB taxonomy): domain Bacteria; phylum Bacteroidota; class Bacteroidia; order Chitinophagales; family Saprospiraceae; genus CAWVWD01. Next base: position 3,459 of record JBGCFH010000235.1, read on the forward strand.
CAAATGTCCATGTACCAGTTGTATTGTCAAAGCTGCTATAATTAACACCTAAAGGTGTCGTTGCTGAATAACCTGTTGCATAACTAACTGGCGTATTAAGATTTTGTAAACAAGGTGTCAAACTAAATGATAATGAATCATTATCAGCATCTGAAACACCATGATTATAACTTACTGTATCGCCAACACAAGCATAAAATATTGGAATACTCTGAAACTCTGGTGAGTTATTACATATGTTATTCGTGTTATTTATATTCGTACTAATATAGAATCCACTATTTCCAGCACCAGTTGTAATCGCACCATTTCGACAACAAGAACTATATGATATAACCCAATCATTGCAAGTCGATGGAAGTACAGTTGGTGATGAACTCGTATATGTATATTCTTGAATTCCTAAAATAGCACCAGGAGCACTATTACAAGCATCAGGTTCAGTCGGACAAATCGGTGTAACGATTTGTGGACTACCAGTTACAAGATTTAGAGTAATGTTTATATTTTGTCCACAACTGACTGAGCTAATACTCACATTAATCGTTGGTGGTAATGTGATTCCATTACAATCTCGATATAATTGTGCTGTAAAATCATAACTATTATTAGTCACACAATTATAAGTAATATTTCCGCCCATCAAGTGAGACGCAGAAGTTTCTTGTATTGTCAGAAGACTAATACAAAACGCAAATAAAAGTTTTAATGTAAATTTCATATAAGAAGAATTTTAAATTTTAACTAACTGAGATTAAAAATAGGCATGATTAAGTTTAAAAAATATTACAATTTAGATTAATTATATTTTTATAAAAAGATATATTTATTATTAATAAACTAATAATCAGACGATTAAAAAAATAATTATAGTGTAATTTCAATTTAAACCGGCCCTTTATAAATGACCTGATGATTCGGTACGTAAGAACGTTCTTCAAAATGATAATTACCATCATAATCCAATAAAAAAACAGTGCTACAACGTGTTCCGTATTCTGGGGATTCGATATACATTGAAGAAAGTAAACGTTCCCATTTCATCGGAATATTAGTATTTGGAAGTGCATTATCTGATGCAATTGCTCTATTTTGCATGATTGTAAATGCGTCATCAATTTGAAAATTTTCTTGTTGCAATAGTGTTTTTAATCCTGAAGTCGCTTTATTGACTTTTGGCCAGCCAATGTCTAATGTGCTATTCGATAATCCGTAAATTCCACTTTCTAAAATGGTTGGTTGTTCGATTTGGTTAGAATAATAAGCTAAATTTTTTCCGTCGAACGTGAGTAAGTTGTAGCCATTGTACGAATCTGCGGATTCTGTGAGTTGTTGCAAGTATTCCAAACTATCATTTTGCGAAAGCAAAAAAGAAGTCACTAAATCGCCTCTCGAAGGTGCGTTTTTCTTTTCATTAAAGCCGTTACGATAATTCGTTAAAGCCGAAAAACGTCCATTTTTATTAAAACCCATCCAGGTTCCGTTTCCTTTCAGGTCTCGACCTGCTAAAATTGTCGGCTCATCATTCCACCAATTTGCTGTTGCTGTCGGACGTTGATAAAATTCATCTCGATTCGCAACGATAATAAGTTTATACTTTTTATGTTTTTTATATGCAAAAGTGATTAGACACATTTCTTTAGTTTGAGTAGTTTAAGTAGTTTTGTATTTTAAGTAGTTTTGGTAGTTTTTTATAAAATACCTTTACTAATATAGGTAAGAACTACTGAAACTACCAAAACTACAAAACTACTTAAACTAAGGAAAGAATGATAGATTTAACTAATCCTAACTTAAAATCGTGGGTAAACGTACCAGAAAATAGTGATTTCCCAATTCAAAATTTACCATTTGGTATTTTTACAAATGAAAACAAATCTCCGAGAGTTTGTAGTAGAATTGGTGATTTTGTAATAGATATTGCTGCAATCGCCAAATTTGGTTTCTTTAATGAAATTGATTTTGATGAATTTACTTTATCAAAATCGGTATTGAACGATTTTATTACTTTGGGTAAATCGGTAACGAATGCCGTTCGTGAACGAGTTGGAGAATTGTTGAGTACAAATTGTACAGAACTGAAAGATAATGCAAGTGCCGTTGATATTTGTTTAGTTCCGATGGATGAAGCAACGATGTTGTTACCTGTTCAGATTGGTGATTATACTGATTTTTACGCCAGTCGAGAACATGCTACAAATGTCGGAACGATGTTTAGAGGTATAGAAAATGCTCTAATGCCGAATTGGCTACATTTGCCAGTTGGTTATCATGGCCGTTCTTCTTCAATTATTGTTTCCGAAACACCGATTCGCCGTCCGAAAGGTCAAATGATTCCAAATGGCCCTGAACAACCAGTTTATGGAGCTTGTCGTTTATTGGATTTTGAGTTAGAAATGGCATTTATTGTTGGTAAAGAAAATAAATTAGGTGAACCAGTCGATATTAAAAATGCAGAAGAACACATCTTCGGAATGGTTTTGTTCAATGACTGGTCGGCTCGTGATATTCAAAAATGGGAATATGTACCTTTAGGCCCGTTTTTGGGTAAAAACTTTGCATCATCAATTTCTCCATGGATTGTAACCATGGAAGCATTAGCACCTTTCCGCTGCGAAAGTCCAACGCAAGAACCTTCTCCTTTACCTTATTTGCAAGGTCAAAAAGAAGCAAGTTATGACATCAATATATCTATGGGAATTCAGCCAAAAGATGGTGAGGAAAAAATTGTTACTCACTCGAATTTTAAATATATGTATTGGACGATGGAACAACAATTGGCTCATCACTCTGTCAATGGTTGCAATATGAGAGTCGGTGATATGTGTGGTTCGGGAACAATTAGTGGTCCAACGCCTGATTCTTATGGCTCAATGTTGGAAATCTCTTGGCGAGGAACGAAACCTGTCGATATGCCTGATGGCACACAACGTAAGTTTATCAACGATGGTGATACGGTAAGAATGTATGGTTATTGTGAAAAAGATGGTTTACGAATTGGTTTTGGTGAAGTAAGTACGGAAGTTTTACCAGCTTTGCCATAGGTACAACCTATGATTATTCATATTGAACGCTTCCAGCGTTCTTTGGTAAAGTCATCATTCAGATTTAATTCTGAATGATGATTTTTTATTTTTATAAAATTTATCCATTTTGTTGATTCATTTTAACGTTTTGATTCGTTGTATAAATAAGTCCCTTATCTATTTTTTATTAATCTTTAAAAATTCATTCTTATGAAAACATTCTTACTTACATTTTTTATGGCGTTGACGTTGACTGCTTTTGGGCAGAATACTATAAATACAGCATATGCTATATTTATAGATTTTGAATATTTCTATGATAGTACTTCTTTATCATTAGAGATTGATACTTCAAATACTGATAATATTTGGCAAATTGGTTCACCTCAAAAAGTGGTACTAAATCAAGCAGAATCAGTACCTAATGTACTAATTACCGATACGATTAATACTTATCCAATTAATAATACATCCTCTTTCGTAGTGCGTTATTATAATTGGGATTGTCCTCAGATTTATGGTTCTTATTATTGTGATACAGATAGTTTGAACGATTATGGAATGATAGAACTATCAAATGACTTCGGACAAACATGGATTAATTTAACAGATAGTATTCATAATAATCCTATTTTAACAAATTTAACTTTAACGGGAAATTCTAATGGTTGGCAAAGTTTTAACATTAGCTTCTCTGATTATGTAAATAATAATCAAGAAGATTCACTTTTAGTAAAATTCACCTTTATTTCAGATAGTATTGATACACAACATGATGGATTGATGTTTGATAATTTGGCTTTTTGTATTGCTGCAAATACTCAAAATTTATATCAACTGAATAACCTCAAAGTCTTCCCAAATCCAACAAGTGATTTACTAAATTTTCAATTTGAAGAACCGATTGACAATGCTGAAATTCGTATTTATTCCTCTATCGGACAATTGATGGAAAATCAAAATATACGAAATACTGATGTTGAGTTTAATGTTTCCAATTGGAATAAAGGTATTTATTTTTATGGCATTTACATAGAAGGAGAAATGGTGAAACAAGGACAAATTTTAGTACAAAATTAAGCATAAAAAACGCAGTCATGTTCCCATGACTGCGTTATGTTTTCCAAACCAATATGGATATTCACCATCCAATAACTTTTATATTTTGAAGCAATCTTGCACGTTTAAAATTTCTCACCTTTTGTTAGTGCTGTATTATTTGATGGTAACATCGACTTTTTTAATTCGCTATTTTCGTACTTTTACCTTGTGGCAATTGCATCTGAACATCTTCTGTCGGATTAACTATCATCGGTGTCATACCATCCGTAATGATGACTTTTGCGTTTTGTGATTTTGCTAATTCCATGAAGGCTTCGATAGATTTAAAGTTTAGAATCATCGGATTTAAACCTTCTGCTATAATCAATTGAGCATCACGAACACCTTCTGCCTCGATTTTTTTACGTTCTGCTTCTCTTCGCTCACTTTGTAGTACAAATTCCATTCGTTGAGCTTCTTGCTCTGCTGATAATTTCTCTTCAATTGCCGTTGCCAGACTTGCTGGTAGTTGAATACTTTTCATTAAAACGGCCTCTATTGTGATTCCTCGACCTTCAAGATTTGTCATCATTTGTGTCTTAATCGCTTCTTCGATTGTTGCACGTTCACCGCTATGCATATCTTTAGCATAAAACCGTGAAGTCACATCAGCTACCGCAGAACGAAAGACAGGAAGTATGACATTTCTCTCGTAACCTGGTCCAATTGTTCTTAAAATATTTGGAGCTTTCTCTGGTAAAATGCTATAAAGAATCGAAATTTCAGAACGAATACTTAGACCTTCCTTTGAAGGAATAATAATTGCTACCTCAATATTATTTGTTTGAGTAGATACCTTCTCGATAGTTGTGATTGCTGGGAAATAACCACGCAGTCCACTTGTATAAACATTATCATCATACTTACCAAGTTTACGCTTTACACCAACTTCTCCTTCTCGGATAACCATACAACTTGTTAAAAGAATCGAAGTCAATAACACTAAAATCATTAATCCTTTCCCTTTCATAATATGTTCGTTTTTAAAGTAAATGTTGTTTTTTCAATAGCTTTACTATCAAAACATAAAAGTTAAGCTATGGTTGTGGAAAAAGAGATTTTTTGCATAAATACTTCTAATGTTATCCATAACGTTTACTTATGATTCACGTTTCGCTGAAACGTAAAATAGAAATCACAATTGCTAAATTGTGCTTTGCAAAATGCTTTTTTCACGCAGATTCCACGGATTTACGCAAATTTTCTAATAATTGGAAAAAAATGATTTTGTTAATGAAAAGTGAGATGATTGTTTTGCAGGATAAAACGTAATATTCTCATTTTTAATTTTAATTACGTGGACAGAAGTAAGCACGTAATTATAACGAAGTAATTTTTTTGTTCTACGATTTCAAAAAATGTGAGTATAGCCAAGTTACATGAATGTTTTTTGATGAAGTAGAACGGAAAAAGTACGAGTTAGAATACGTGATTATTTTTGTTCATGTACTTGAAAACCGTGTCGATTTTAGAGTTTGTTTAAAAATCGACACGGTTTCCGTTTTTTATTTATTCAATGCCAAAGCAGCAAGGATAAAAGGACCAGTTCCGTGTAAGTTATTCGTAACAATCGGTTCGCTGATGTAATAATCGTAAGTCGCATCACGATAAGGATTTCCGCCCAAACCTGCACTTTTACAAATATTCGTCACATCAACTTCACCATCA
>JBGCFH010000236.1:0-8302 GCA_045106825.1 Saprospiraceae bacterium
TACTTTAAGTGTTCCTCCTCTTAATTTTTCTTGTAGATATTTTTTATCCATTTCGCTTAACTTTACATGTTGCTTTTTCATAGTACTCAACTTTTTGAATACTAATATATGAAAATATTAAGCTATTTTTTGCACAATGTATTAAGCTATTCATAATAAGTTTGCTCTTACCTTTTACGACTATTGCACAAGTCAATAATTTGGATAGTTTGGAACGATTAGTGGAAACAGATATTCCAGACTCAACGAGAAGAGATGTCTTATATACTTTAGCGGCAAATTATACTCATAAAAACACTGATAAATGTATTCGTTATACAAAACGTTTAATTGCGTTTAGTGAGCAAACGGACAATCAGTTATTTATTGGTGTCGGCTACAATTTGCTTGGAACGGCTTACTTAGATAAAGATTATGGTTTGGATATGGTTATGTCTGCTTTTGAAAAAGGTATGCAACAAGCTGAAAAATTGGAAAATCCTCGACTTAAAGCCTTTTCTTCTAACGGTTTGGCAATGGCTTACGATAAATTTGGACGAAAAGAGAAAGCCTTAGAACTGTACTATCAAGCCTATTCCATATTGTACGAAAGTGGAGATAAACGTTCAGCGGTTCGGACATTGGGAAATTTTGCTTTGGTGCTAAAAAATTATGGCGATTTAGAGGTAGCAAAAAAGTATTATTTAGAAGCAATTATTATTGCAAAAGAGATTGATGATGAATTAATGGTCAGTCAGTTGGAAAATAATTTGGCGACAATTTATTATGAACAAAGCCAAATTGATTCTGCTTTGGTGCTGTATAATACAGCTTTGGAAGTCAATAGAAAAGCGAATGATAAATATTTCACAGCACTTATTTTAGCAAATATTGGTCGTATCTACAATCGTAAAAAACAGTATCAAATTGCCTATGATTATTTGACGGAAAGTTATAAAATAGCGACGGATATTCAAGATACTTATTGTATCGGAACGGCACTTTCTATGCTTTGCGATAATTATTATCAACAAAAAAAGTATGCTAAAACGATTGCCGCTGCGAACGAAGCTCTAAAAATTTTGGGCGAAAATGGCGATGTTTCGACTCGAACAAGGTTTTATAAGCATTTAAGTAAAAGTTATGAAGCACAAGGGAATTATAAATTAGCATTTAATAATCAAAAGCAATTTTATGTATTTTCAGATAGTCTTTATAATATTAAAAAATCGAAGCAAATTGATGATTTAAAAATTCAGTATGAAGTAAGTCAAAAAGAAACGGAAAATCAATTGCTCAAAGCAGAACAGGAAACTGTAAAATGTCAAATTCGGAATCAAGGATATATTGCCTTTGGATTGATTGCTGCATTATTATTAGCAATTGGTTGGGGAACAACTTTTTATCGTTCGAGCCAACAAAAAAAGAAGCACAATGAAGAATTAAAAACAACCGTTGCTGAACGAACGGCTGATCTTCAAAAGGCTAATCAAGATTTAGCAAAATCCAATGAAGACCTTGAACAGGCAAACTATGAACTCCGCACATTCAACTACATTGCTTCACACGATATTAAAGAACCGATTAGGGTAATTGGTGGTTATGCGAGTTTGATTTTCAAACGATTGCCAAACGATTTAAAAGAAAATTTAGGAGAATATTTTGATACCATAAAACGTAGTACAACACAACTTTATACTTTAGTAGAGGACTTTGCTTACTACTCAACGCTCTCTAAAGATGAAATTGTGAAAACTGAACCAGTCGATTTAAATCAATTGACTTATAATGTAATTAATAGTTTACAAGAAAGTATTTTAAAATATAAAGGCGAAGTTTTGATAGACAATTTACCGACAATCAATTCAAGTAATACTTTCCTTTTTACAGCTTTAAAAAACTTAATTGAAAATGGTTTAAAATATAACAAAAGTGAAAAACCAACGGTTGAAGTCAATTATCAAGAAACAGAAAATCATTATCAAATCACAGTTTCTGATAATGGTATCGGTATTGACGAGGAATATCAAGAGCAAATTTTTGAAATGTTCAAACGCTTACATAATCGAGGTGCTTATGACGGTTCGGGTATTGGTTTGGCGATTGTGAAATTGAGTGTGGAAAAGTTGGGTGGAACTGTGAATCTGGAAAGTGAAGAAGGAAAAGGAAGTCGGTTTATAATTCAATTATCAATAAAATAAAATATTGTTTTTAATTGGCAATAAAATTGGTTTATAATAAAAGGAGATTATTCGTCTATAATAATAGTGTTATTTGTTCCTATTGGAATAAATAAAAGTTGAATAATTGATTTTAATAAATTTTCTTTGATTGTACTGATAAGCAATTTTAAATAAAAATTAGAGAATGAGTCGCATTGTTATACTTTCGATTGGTTTAATTTTTATGTTGACCAATCTTAATGCTCAACAAAATACAGATAGTCTAAAAACGTTACTTGAAACGAAACTTCATGATACTACTCGATTGAATATATTATATGATTTGGCGAATGAGTTCAGTATGGATGATTTAGACCAAAGTATTTTGTATTCAAAGCAATTATTCGAATTAAGCGAAGCAACGAACAATGATATTAAGTTAGCAGAAGCTTATAAGCTTTTGAGTATGTCTTATTTTCAGAAACAAAATCCACTGGATAGTATTTTGCAATTTGCTCAGGAAGGATTAGAGGTTGCTAATCGTACAGGTGATTTAAGACTGCAAAATGATTTACGTGGTAGTATTGCTTTAATGCTTGAGCGCTCGGGTCAATATAAGGAAGCATTTATCCTTTTTCAAGAAATTATCAATACTTCTTTAGAGGCAGGATTGAAGGTTCAAGCGATGAAAGCTCTTAGTAATGCGGCACTTATTCCATGGTATAAAAAAGACTATAAAACCGTAAATATTTATTATTTCAGAGCATTAGAAATTGCGAAAGAACTTGGACAGGCTGAGTTTGAAGCGGTTATGCTCAATAATGTTGCTGAAGTATATAAAGAATTAAATCTATTGGATAGTGCATTAATCTACTTTAATAAATCCATAGAGATTAATAAAAAATTGAACCGAAAAGCAATAGTGTCTTATACGCTTGCACATATTGGAAGTACGTATGGTAAACTCAAAAAATACAATTTAGCAAATACTTATTTTAAAGAAAGTTATGATTTGGCGAAAGCCAATAAGTTTGATAGAATGTTAGCGATTAATCGGGCTTATTTTATTGAAGTTTTGTATAATCAAAAAAAATATCAACAAGCAATTGATGTCGGAATAGAAGGATTAGAGTATTTGGGCGAAAACGGTCACATTAGTCGAAAAGCAATTTTCTATGAATATCTAAGTCTTAATTATGAAAAAATAGGAAATTACAAACAAGCATTAGAATACCGTAAAGAATTTCAAACTGTCAACGATAGTATTTTTAATGTTAAAAAAAATGAACAGTTACAATCTGTTGAAGTCAAGTATAAAGTCCAACAGAAAGAAGTCGAAAACGCACAACTAAAAGCAAAACAGGAAAACGCTCAAAAAACAATTAAAAATCAAGCTTTAGCAGCCATCGGTTTGCTTTTAGCTTTGCTTTCAGCGATTGGCTGGGGCTTCTTTGTGTATAGAAGTAATTTGCGAAAGAAAAAACTAAATGCTTTCTTAGAGAGAAAGGTAAAAGAACGAACCGAAGCGTTAGAAAAGGCTAATAAAAATCTTGAACAAGCGAACTACGAACTACGAACTTTTAGTTATATCGCTTCGCATGATATTAAAGAACCAATACGAGTAATTAGTGGTTATGCAAGTTTAATTTTTAAGAAATTACCGAATGACTTAAAAGGAAGTTTAGATGAATATTTTGATACGATTAAACGTAGTACGTCACAATTATATACCTTGATTGAAGATTTTGCACGTTATACGACTTTATCCAAAGATGAGGTGATTGAAAAAGAATCTGTTGATTTAAATGAATTGACTTTTAGTGTAATCAATGCATTACAAGAAACGATTCAAAAATCCAAAGGACAAATCGAAATTTCTGAATTGCCAACGATTCAATCCACTAATTCTTTATTATTTGCAACATTGAAAAACTTAATCGAAAATGGTTTGAAATACAATAAATCCGAAAACCCAACGGTAAATATTGATTACAATCAAACCAAAACACACCATGAAATCATTATTTCTGATAATGGAATTGGTATTAAAAAAGAATATCACCAGAAGATATTTGAGATGTTCAAACGTTTACATAATAGAGGTGCTTACGAAGGTTCAGGCATTGGTTTAGCGATTGTGAAGTTGAGTGTGGAAAAGTTGGGTGGAACTGTGAATCTGGAAAGTGAAAAAGGAAAAGGAAGTAGGTTTGTGATTGAGTTGCCATTAGTTTAAAATAAAAATAAGCTGCTCCGAGGAGCAGCCTAAATTGTGTCACTAATATACAGTTAGGAAACTGTACAGGAATGACGTATAGTTAGTCCAAAATGATTGGTCCTGGTGTAGGAATAGCACAATCAGTATCTTCACAATCTATCAAACCATCACCATCATCATCAATACCATTATTACAAATTTCGGTACAAGGTGCAATCGTTGCATTTTGACTTGTCCCTATGGATTGTCCATTTATAATGATATTCGGAATACCATTACTATTGACATTGTTTACAGTCAAACGACCAATTCCATTTACGTCCGAACTTGAAAAACTTCCACCACCTTCAATTGCATCAAAACAACCATCATTATCTGAGTCTAAATCAAGTTCATTTGAAATTCCATCACCATCATAGTCACAAGCAATTAAAGCACTATTTCCAAAGAAAAAGACTTTGGCATCGGGTCCATCACCTGTTGCATTTGCACCAAACGAAATTCGTAAACCATAAATCTCTGCTCCTAAAGGTGCTAAATCTTCAATCGGATACAATGCCATAAAAACGTTTTGAGTACTTGTACCATAGTGTACATCATGTCCCAAATCCACATAATGCGATAACTGCACTGTAATGGTTGAACCGATGATATTTCCATTAATATCAAGGGCTTGAACGACTTGTGGATTATTTCCTAAGCGTTCTGTCAGAGCAATAAAACCGCCCGCAGTAGACAAAATAGGTGAATTGTAACTCAATTCGTAATAATCGCCGTCAGCGAAATTATTAAAATCTAACGATTGATAAGCATTCAAATTACGACTCTGAAATGCTTGTGTCGTAATGTCTTGATCATAAGTTGGGCTGTTGTAATCAAATACACTGAAAACACCATTCCTTGTCAATCTTGGACCAGTATTGTTTGTTATTGTATAAAATGATTGAAAATTATCTGGAAGAATAAAATCTGTATAAGTTGTACCATTATAAGTAATGGAGTTTAGAATATGTGGAACATTCAAATCAGAAGGATTAGAAGATGTAATTCCTGTTGTAAAATTGGTAATATGTTCGGTGATTCCGCTACTCACAGGCTGGGGACATTCATCAATGTCTAAAATTCCATCATTATCATCATCTGAGTCACAAACATTTGGAATACCGTCTGCGTCTGTATCTGTGTTACTGGCATTTGGATTAGACTGACAATCAGAATCTACACAATCTATTAATCCATCTCCATCATCATCAATACCATTATTACAAATTTCAACACCTGATGTTAAAATTCCTAAATCCCAGTTATCATCGTAATTATCTGCAAAAAAAGTGAATATTTCTGTTCTTCCAGAAGCATCAATATCTGAGTCGTTTGCATCAGATGTTCCTATCGAACCTCTTGTGGTAGCTGTTGTTCCATTTGGAAGTACTAATCCAACTTGATAATCTCCTGGTGCTAAATCTCGGAATATATAAAATCCAGAATTACCATTCAAATCATTGAAGGTTGTTGTCGTTTGAAATGGTGTTGAGAGGTTAGTTGATTGATAAAGATTAACGGTTACGCCATTTACACCGAAACTGGAAGACTCATTTTGAATACCATCCTGATTGTCGTCTATCCAGACATAGTTACCAATACTTGTTTTGTTATTAGGATAAATTCCTAAATCCCAGTCTAAGTCAACGTCCATTGCATTCAAAGTAATCATCGGTGTGATTGCTGCTACGAATCCATTAACAGTCGTTAAAGTAGCGTCAGAGTCTTTTGTATCATCTCCTCCAAGATCGTTACCTGTTATATCATAATTTGGTGGCACATAATAAACCACATAGTACTCACCTACACTTAGATTCGGAAATAAATAAAAACCACCATTTCCTGTAATCGTAAATGTTTCTAAAACATCTTGATTTGGATTAATGATACCATCACCATTATCTTTATACAATTCTACTTTTACACCATCAAGTCCACTTTCATTATTATCTTGAATGCCATTCAAATTCAAATCTAACCAAACTTGGTTGCCTATTACGGCAGGATTATATTGCTCCATTCGGATACCGACCTTGAGCGGTTCTGCTGCTAAAAGTACTGCATCGTTATCTGCACGAGTTCCAACATATCCAAAAGATGCCCAAGCAATTGTATCGGATATATTTCCGACATTTTGCAAAGCATTCACAGGTGCTCGCATGGGCCATTCTAACAAAATGGAATCAGACGGTTCTAATACAAAATTACCAAAATCAAATTTTAAGGATTGAACTGTTGTAATATCATTAGGAACAGACGTTGTCCAGTTTGGTGCTTGACAGCCTGCTGGTCCATTTGGTTCTATACCTTCTGCACTACGACAAGGATTTCCTTCCGTAGAATAATAGACAATCACACCAGCAGGAGCAGAAACAGCACCAGCTAAGTTTGGTCGCCAACGAGAATCTCTTGCACTTAAATCAATCACACCAGCATCTCCGATAAAGGGCAAAATATCAACAATTTTAATATCTTTAATCGGTACATTTCCGTCATTCCGAACAATCAGCTTATAATCTGCTACACCGCCTGGAACGGCATTTCCAAAGTTTGGAAACTTGGTGAAATCGGTATCTAATTGTCCTTTTACAAACTTTTCAGACGATAAGGCAGGCATAGATATAATATCAATAGATGAATAACCAAAACATAAATCTTCGGTTACATCTCCGTCATTATCAATATCTTCTGAGTCGGCTTTTGTATCACCATCACCCGTAATTCCACAAAAATTAACAATTGGGTTAAGCATTGCATATTCGTTACGAACAGCATCCTCACCTGAACCTGCCTTGGGAGTAATTAAGGCATTGAAGTATATATAGGATTGGGTATTAGGTTGTAAGTTAAAACCTGTAAAATCCCAACGCAAGTGTGTCTTTCCTGTTCCTTTGTAATTATCTATTTTCGTGAATGTTGGTGTTGGAGAAGAGGCACTTCCAGGGTCGTGTGTCCATGAACCATCTATATACTCTAAACCTTCGGGTAACAAGTCGGCAATAGCAGGATTCGGAATAGCACCATTCGCAGTAGAAGCATTTCTTACTCTCAATCTAAAATTAATGATGTCTCCAGTATTGAAATTTGGACCATCCTGATTTCTCCAGTCAATCATTGTTGTTGACTTATGTGCTTTTTCTGGATTTTGAACATAACCAGTCACTGCATCATCCATATTGAAATTAGAACAGTTCTTGTTTTGAGAATAGGTTATCGTTGTAATATTACTACCATTAATAGTAATACAGTTTGTACCTGCTCCTAAGGGTGCATCATTCGGTATAGTGCCGTAAGTAATATCAAGATGTGACTTTACACCTGCACCAACAGGAAAAGGGTCGGGACCAACTTCCCAACGAAGTCCTGTAATATATTCATTCGATGCCAAACCCAAATTACTGACTTCCACATTTTGACTATTTGTTAAATCACTTGAAATTCCCGTTATGGTTGTCCAACTACTATTCAAATTCGTTTGATATTTCACTGTTTTGGTCAAGTTCGCAGTTGAGCCACCAGAAAAAAATAGACCTGTTTCAAATTTTCTTGGTCGCAATCCATCAGGAAAAATATCTTCTAAGTAGAAGTCAGCAATAGGAACGTTGGAAGTATTGACGTAAGAAAACTTGTGAGATGAGCCATCTAATCCTCTTCTGTAAGTTCCAGAACCACTCTTATTCAAGTCTGCGGCAAAATTAGGTACTTCTATTTGGTGAGAAACAGAGGCTGATTTTGATTTTTGTGAAGCACCTATTGGCGTATAAGTCATATTTGCCGTATTCGTGATATGAGATGTGTTAAAAAAACAGGACAGCAAACAATCTTAAATTTGTGTTATGAAAAATACGAATAAAAAGAGTAAACGCCGTCGCTATGAAGCAAAGTTTAAAGATCAATTATTGGA
>JBGCFH010000237.1:0-5379 GCA_045106825.1 Saprospiraceae bacterium
CTCTTTATGATTCTATGTGGTTTACAGTAGCGGCTGCTTTAGCTGCCGTATGAGTTTGTGATATTTTCGGCAGCCCCGAGGACTCGGGGCCGTTACTTAGCATCAAAATATTCAAAACCACGTAAAATCATAAAGAACCATTTTTTTTGATAAAAAATGATTTTATTAATGAAAAATCTGCGTTAATCTGCGAAATCTGCGTGAGATGATTGTTTTGCAAGGCAAAACGTAATATTTTCGTTTTTTAATTTAATATCAGCGAAACATGAATATACAATTCAAGTTTCGAGTTACAAGTTGATACTCGAATAGTTCAGCATTTCGAAAAAATCATGATTTAAGGGAAGAGGAATTAAATAAGGCTAATTCGAGTGTTATTTAAACTCGTAACTCGGATTATATCGAATTGTAAAACATCTATTTCTTTTGAAAATTTAAATTACCAAAAATATGTTAGATATTTAATAACACCCGAAAATACGCTATATTCTGTCAATTCGTCATCCAAAACCATAACGTCTGTCAAATTTTCATTTATCTTTTTCGATTGATAAAAGCATTTCTAAAAAAAATCCTATAAATTACGGCTGATTTTCAAGGAATTAGAAAAATTACTAAAATCATCTTTGCATAAGCAAAATAGTGGCAAATTTTTAGCAATTATGTGATTGTGTTGCTTTGCTGATTGTTATATCGAATATTCTTAAAAACAATTAGCGAAGCACGAGCGACACAATCAAACAATTGTGACGAAGGAGCAATACAATCAATTATAAAATAAAACTATGACTTACGATAATTTCACAACAAAGGCTCAAGAAGCGATACTAAAAGCACAGCAATATGCTGGAGGATTTAGCCATCAAATCGTTGATACGGCTCACTTACTAAAAGGAATTTTGATTGTTGATGAAGATGTTGCACCTTATTTATTAAAAAAATTAGGTGTTGTAATTTCGACATTAGAACAAAAAATCGACGAGCAAGTAAAACGTTATCCAAAAACAACAAATGTTGACAAACAATCTCTTTCTAATGATTCGAATCGTGCATTAAGTGTGGCGAAAAAATCTATGTCAGAATATGGCGATGAATTCATTTCTATCGAATTATTGCTACAAGGTATATTGGCAGGAAACGACCAAACGGCTCGTAACTTAAAGGATTTAGGAGTAACAAAAGATGGTTTGAAATCAGCAATTTTAGAATTGAGAAAAGGTAGAACAGTAAACTCTCAATCCGCTGAAAACCAATATAATGCACTTAAAAAATTCGCTGTAAATCTTAATGAATCAGCTCGTTCTGGTAAATTAGATCCGATTATTGGTCGTGATGAAGAAATGCGTCGAGTGTTACATATTTTATCTCGTCGTCGTAAGAATAATCCGATTGTGATTGGTGAAGCTGGTGTTGGAAAAACGGCAATTGTAGAAGGTATTGCTTGGCGAATTGTGAATCAAGATGTTCCTGATAATTTAAAAAACAAAACGGTTTTTGCTTTAGATATTGCAGCATTAATCGCTGGTGCGAAATATAAAGGAGAATTTGAAGAAAGATTAAAAGCCGTCATCAAAGAAGTTTCAGAATCGGATGGCGATGTGATTTTGTTTATTGACGAAATCCATAGTTTGATTGGAGCTGGCGGCGGCGGCGGCGGAATGGATGCTGCAAACATATTAAAACCTGCCTTAGCAAGAGGTGAATTGCGTGCAATCGGTGCAACGACTTTAGATGAATATCAAAAATATTTTGAAAAAGACAAGGCTTTAGTTCGTCGTTTCCAAACTGTTTTAGTTGATGAGCCAACGGTCGAAGATACTATTTCGATTTTGCGTGGCTTGAAAGAACGTTATGAAACACATCATAAAATTATCATTTTAGATGATGCTTTGATTGCTGCCGCAGAATTGTCGAATCGTTATATTACTGATAGACATTTGCCTGATAAAGCAATTGATTTGATTGATGAAGCGGCTGCAAAGTTGCGTTTAGAAATGGATTCTTTACCAGGCGAATTAGACGAATTAGACAGAAAAGTTCGTCAATTAGAAATCGAACGTGCAGCGATTAAACGGGAAAATGATAAGGAAAAATTAGCTGGTTTAAACGAACAAATCGCTAATCTTTCTGAACAATTGAATGCTCGAAAAGCTCAGTGGCAATCTGAAAAGGAAATCGTTGACACGATTAATAAAGCCAAAGAGAAAATTGAAAATTATAAAATCGAAGCAGAAGAAGCTGAACGTGATGCAGATTTTGCAAAAGTAGCAGAAATTCGTTACGGCAAAATCAAAGAACAAGAAGCAATTCTACACGTTGCAGAAGAAAAATTACATAATGTTTCGGACGAAAAACGCTTGACAGACGAGGAAGTTGATGCCGATAATATCGCAGAGGTTGTTGCAAGTTGGACAGGAATTCCTGTGAACAAAATGCTACAATCAGAACGTGAAAAATTATTAAAATTAGAAGATCAATTACATGAAAGATTGATTGGTCAAGATGAAGCAGTTCGAGCGGTTGCTGATGCTGTACGTCGAAGTCGTGCAGGTTTGGCAGATGAAAATAAGCCGATTGGTTCGTTTATCTTTCTTGGGCCAACAGGAGTTGGTAAGACAGAATTGGCGAAAGCCTTAGCGGAAATATTGTTCAATGACGAAAAAGCAATCACTCGAATTGATATGAGTGAATTTCAGGAACGTCATTCAGTTTCTCGTTTGGTTGGAGCGCCTCCAGGATACATCGGTTATGAGGAAGGTGGCGAGTTAACAGAAGCTGTTCGACGTAAGCCCTACTCTATTGTCTTATTAGATGAAATCGAAAAAGCTCATCCTGATACGTTCAATATTTTGTTACAAGTATTAGATGATGGTCGATTGACGGATAATAAAGGTCGTGTGGCGAATTTCAAAAATACGATTATTATTATGACTTCAAATATGAGTGCAAATATCATTTTGGAGAACTTTGAAGATTTGGCAGATGTAAGACCTGAACATCGTCAAGATATTATTGATGCAACAAAAGCGGAAGTTTTCGAGTCGTTGAAAGATATGCTTCGTCCAGAGTTTTTGAATCGTATTGATGAACAGATTATGTTTACACCGTTGAGTCGAGATGAAATTCGTCAGATTTTGTTGTTGTTGCTTCGAGGTGTTCGTAAGATGTTGGCGAAACAAGATTTGGAGATGGAATTGACGGATAATGCGATTGATTTATTGGCTGATTTGGGTTATGATCCGCAGTTTGGTGCAAGACCGATGAAGCGTGTTTTACAAAAGGAAATTATCAATCAGTTATCTAAAGAGTTGTTGAGTGGACGATTTGGAAAAGGCGATACGATTGTTGGTGATGAGATTGAAGGTAATTTATTTTTTAGAAATAAAAAGAATATAAAAACGGAGGAAGTTGAAGAAGAAGTAACAAAACCAGAAAATTCAGTTAGTGATTTGGATTCCGAGGTTTCGGGACAAGACGCTGAAAACGCTGATGATACAAAATAATAATTTATCCCAAAATTTTGGAACTTATTCTTTTTGTGAAATATTTTAATCGCCGAGTGACTTTGTCGCTTGGCGATTTTAATTTAGGAAACAGATATTCACAATCATAGGATTATAATTTTGAAGTTTCAACAAAAATCTGACAAATTTTAAAAAACTTTCAGGTTTGATTATCAACAAGTTACGATGTTTTGATAGTGTAAAAAATAATATTTCAAAAAAATGTATAGTAGTCTGATTTCTAATATAAATTTGTCGTTATTATTCAGTAATTAAGTATTTTTCACGGAGCATCACTGAGTTTTTTCACAGAGTTGTACAGAGTAATTTACGTTGTGTAACTCCGTAAAAACCGCTGTGACACACAGTGGCAACAATTAAAATACAATAATGCTGAGTAGTTACAATTTGTCAAGAAATTATTCGCTTCCCCTTTTTTGTTATTTTCATGGATAACAAGCACCAAATTGTCAATTCCCTTTTAAAACTGTATCTTTGTGACATTTTTAAAGAAATTAAACGATTCAACATGGCAAATCGATCTAAGACGGCATTTAGTAGTAAGAAGAAGGTGGAAGTGAAGGACAATAATGGTGTCTCAGAGTTCTATGAAGAACGTAGTATTGTTGTTGATAAAGGACAACGACCATTACGGATTGATAAGTTTTTGATGGACAAAATCGACAATATGACTCGAAATCGTATCCAAAAAGCAATTCAACACGGAACAGTTTTGGTTGATGGTCGAACAGTAAAAGCAAATTTCAAAGTTTTACCACTTCAAAAAATTAATATAAAAATTCCTCGTGCAAGTATTGCCGACCGAATTATTCCGCAAGATATTCCTTTAGATATTCGATATGAAGATGACGATTTATTGGTGATTTATAAACCTGCTGGTTTAGTCGTGCATCCAGGTTATGGTAATCCGAGCGGAACACTATTGAACGCTTTGGCGTATTATTTTGGTGATACGGGCGAAAACTTGATGGAAGATACAGAAGGTTATTATGATAGACCTTGGTTAATTCACCGAATTGATAAAGATACAACAGGATTAATGGTGATTGCAAAAAGTGAATTAGCAATGAATCATTTGTCTAAACAATTTTTTAATCGCACCATTCATCGTCGATATATCGCTTTAGTTTGGGGCGAACCTTGGGACAATGAAGGTACAGTAATTGGCAATATCGCAAGACATCAAACGAACCGAATGCAAATGGCGGTTTATGATGATGAGTCGATTGGTAAACATGCTGTCACACATTATAAAGTCTTGGAACGCTTGTATTATGTGAGTTTGCTTGAGTGTAAATTGGAAACTGGAAGAACGCACCAAATCCGTGTTCATATGAAGCATATCGGACATACTCTCTTTAATGATAGTCGATATGGAGGTGATAGAGTTTTGAAAGGAACAGTATTTACGAAGTATAAACGATTTGTAGAAAACTGTTTTGATATATTACCTCATCAAGCATTACACGCCAAAGAATTAGGATTTATTCATCCTCGAACTGGTGAAAAAATGTTTTTTGAAGCTCCTGCTCCCGAATATTTTATGAAGTGTTTAGAGCGTTGGCGAACTTATGTAGAAGGTCGTAAGTCTTTATTAGAATAAAAATTTATTGCCAAATTATTTAGGAACTATCGCTTCGCTTATTGTTAAATTGTTTTTAACAACATAAGCGAAGCGATTTTATTTTTAATCCAAATCTCATTTTAGTAATCAAATTTGCAACCCTTTAAAATTTCTCCTGTCATTAATTCACGAAGAGAGCAGTCAAATATAATGATTATAACTTTTAAACATATCGAATAATGACAAACAAACTAAACTTAATGAAACTCGCATTGATTGGAATTTTCACTT
>JBGCFH010000238.1:0-34166 GCA_045106825.1 Saprospiraceae bacterium
TATCAAGATTGTTTTTTGTGTTGACGTGTTGATGTGCTGACGTTGGTATAACATCAACACATCAACACATCAACACATCAACACAAAAAACGAATTCAAATAATTCGTATATTTAGGTTTATCACTGGATTTTTCAAAGAACCATTTTTAATAAAATCCACAAATTGCCACTAAACCACACTATTTTCATCTTAGAATTGATGAAAGTTGTTTTTGTCATCAAATAATTCAAAGAGCGAAGATAGTTTATACTTTATACTTCATAGATTATACTTGTAAAAAATGCTGCAATCAAAACTAATAACGACACTAAAAACTTTATCAGATAAGGAGTTGAAACAATTTCAACTCTGGATTGATGCTGCGATTTTTAATAAAAATAAAAGTATTGTTCAATTAATGAATTTGATTGCTCGTTATGCACCAAATTTTGATAATAAAAAAGCAGAAAAAGCATTAGATAAAGTTACGGTTTTTAAAAAAATATATAAGAAAGAAGATTATAACAACCTAAAGATAAATAACTTAATATCAGATACTTATATCTTACTTTGCGATTTTTTGACGTATCAAAATTTTCAAAATTCACAACAATTATCTGCTTTGTGTTTGATGGATGAATTTTTTGAAAAAGGGTTGTATAAAAACGTAGAACAAGAAGCCAGAAAATTTCGTCAAGAACAAGAAAATTCATCTATTCGTAACTCCAGTTATTACTTCGATGAATACTTATTTTATAAACAAAAAGATGCACTTTTTCTTAGTAAACCGAATCGAACCGCAGATGTTAATTTGCAATTAAAAAATGATACATTAGACTTATTTTACTTTGCTACAAAGTTGAAAATTGCATGTGATATGACGAGTCGAAATGCCGTGATTCAAGCAGATTATACGAGTTCTTTTTTAGAAGAATTATTCGATTATTATCATAATCATCTAACGCAGTTTGACGATATTCCATCTATAACGGTCTATTATCAAGTGTTAAAAATGCTTCAAAATCAAGAAGATTCGGAGCATTATTTTCAACTGAAAACAACTTTAGCCGACAACTTAGTATACTTCCCAAATGAAGAATTACGCACACTTTATGATTACGCTCGAAACTATTGTATTCGTAAAATCAACAGCGGAGAAACGGCTTATTATCAAGAAATCCTGAATTTATATCAATTTTTATTAGATAAAAAAATCATCTTCCAAAATGGTCATTTAACACAATGGGATTATAAAAATATCATTACGGTTGGTTTGCGATTACAGTCTTATGATTGGACAGAAAACTTTATTAAAACCTACAAAAATAGTTTACCTGAAAACGTTCGAGAAAACGCCTACATCTATAATTTGGCGTCTTTTTACTACGAAACACACCGATATAAAAAGTCGCTTCAACTCCTACATGAAGTCAAATTTACAGATACAACTTATCCGTTAGGTGCAAAAATTATTCAACTCAAAAGTTATTATGAACTACAAGAAACCGAACCTTTTTACGCATTAACGGATGCTTTTCAAATCTTCGTCAAGCGAAATCGACAATTATCGGATTATCGAAAAACGGCTTATCTAAATTTGATAAAAATCACAAAAAAAATCTTCAAACTCCGAGAGCAAAAAGGCTACATTGCTAATTCTGTTTGGCAAGAAAGACATGAAATACTCAAATTGAAGATTGATAATCAACGTATTGCGAACAAAGATTGGGTGAATGATGTATTCAAAACGATTGACAATTAAAAGCATTTCACAGTTATGAATTATCGTATTTTTCTATTTATTTTATTGTTTCCTTTCGCTTTCGCTAAATGTCAACTGGAATCCAAAACCATTGATAACCAAAATATTATACCACAAAAAGGTTTGGTTATCAATGAATCTACTTCATTCAAAAATGGTGTTTATCAATTAATTGCAACCGAAGATTTACACGAAAGAATAATTAATATCGAAGGTGATAGCATCGAAGTTGATTTCAATAATTTAACACTGATCGGAACGGATGATTTGACAAAACCTGATGCGTTTAAAGGCGTTGCTATTCAAATTCAAAATGGAAAACATATTACGATTAAAAACCTGAATGTAAAAGGTTATCGAAATGCTTTAAGAATTTATAATGTTCAACATTTGACGATTGAAAACTGCAATTTTTCATTTAATTATCGAGCTTATAAAGAAACCGTTTATTTAAAACGCAACTTTCCAAGTGCGATATTTGCCTTTAATTCTAAATTTATAACGATTAAGAATAGTGTCATTAGTAATAATTATAATGCAATGACATTTAGAAAAACTACCGGCATTAATATTAAAAATTCAAAAATTCAATTTCATCCAAAATTTGGAATCGTTCTTAAAGAATCTTATTTAGATACCTTAATTAATAATCAAATGGATTGGAATCTACTTGGAACGATAACAACGAATCAATTAAAAAGTGAAGGTGTTCATCACTATAATTCTTTTACACATAATGGAACTACTAATAGTGACTCTAACTATCATTCATTAAATGATTACACGGCTTCTGATGTATTTTTGGATTATAAAGAAATCGAATATACACCTAAAAATCCCAACGAAAATATTCCACAACTCAATCCAAAATATCCAAAAGGCAAAATTTACAAAATTTCAACAAAATACGGCGTTTACAATTTTGAATATCCAGCGATATTCTTGCGTAAGAAAGAAAATAATCAATACACTTTTGCGATGTTTGGACCGACAGTTGGTAATTGGAAATTCGTCAATGCGGAAAATGTAAAATCAACCAACTTAAAACGAGGTTCGTTTCCGGCTACATTCATTTTAGAAAAAGACAATCCGCATAAACCTTGTTCAATAGAATTTGAATTTATCGGTGCAGCATTTCAAGATGAGTTTGGCGTTTGGAATAAAAAAGGAAAAGTATTTGAGTTTGATTATTCTGACCATTGGCAATACTTACATTATTCCAAATAATCATTTTAATAATTCATTTTGAATGACAAAATTTATAATTACTTTCGTCATTCATTTTGAAAAAATCGGATTATAAACTTGTTATGAAACTAAAATACTTATTACCAATATTCGCTATTGTTCTAATCGGTTGTCAATCAGAACAAACAGCAGATAAACCAACTAACTTACCAAAATTAGAAGATTTTACTTTTGAATCAGCATTTATTGACAAAAAACAGTATTCGGTTTATTTGCCACCTTCTTATAATGATAGTTTGAAAAAAGATTATCCTGTTTTGTACTTAATGGACGGACAAGTACAATTTGGTGGAAAATCTCCTCTTAGTAATGCTTCTTGGAACTCGCACTTAGTCGCAGACAGTTTGATGTCTTTAGGCGAAATGAAAGAGGCTATTTTAATCGGTGTACATCATGCTGGTGAAAAACGTTTTGAGGAATATATGCCGCAAAAACCATTAGATAGATTACCGAAATCGGATAAAGATTCGATTCGTAATAAGGTCGAATATACGGTTTATTCAGATGCTTTTTTGAAGTTTTTGGTTCGAGAATTGAAACCTGCGATTGATAAAAAATATCGTACTTTATCTGATGTTGAAAATACATTTATTGGCGGTTCAAGTATGGGCGGATTACTTGCGATGTATGCAACTTGTGATTATCCAGATGTATTTGGTGGTGCAATTTGTATGTCTACAAACTGGCCTATTTCTGATGAAGATACTTCGCCATTTATCGCTGATGAGGTTGTTGGTTATTTTGAACGTACATTGCCGACAGGCAAAAAATGGTATTTCGATTTAGGAACAAGAGGCTTAGATCAATATTATGAAAAATATCAAATCACGGTTGATATTATTATGAAAGAAAAAGGTTATAAACGAGGTCTTGACTGGGTGACAATAAAATGGCATAATCACGACCACAATGAGATTTATTGGAGTCAACGTTTGAGCCTTCCTTTTCAGTTTATATTTAAGAAATAATGGTTCTCTGAAAAATTCTATGAATTACTTAAAATCGTTTTTTGTGTTGATGTGTTGATGTGTTGATGTGTTGATGTGTTGATGTGTTGATGTGTTGATGTGTTGATGTGTTGATGTGTTGATGTGTTGATGTTGCCTGTTCCGAAACCTCGGTGGTTGATGTGTTAGAACACTTTAGTGGATTCTAAAACGTTATTATTGTACAGGATTTTTCAGAGAACTGGAATCATTGTTGAATGCTGTTTTTAGTAGGTTTACTTAAATGTTTCGATATGTAATTTTTGTAAATATTTAATTTACAGTCATTTATAAATCCTGTGAAGTCCTGTTAATTCTGTCGAAGCACTTACCTTTGAATATCTATAAAACGTAAAATTATCAAATGCAAAAAATAAAAACTAAAACCAACGAACAACTTATCACAATTATAGAAACGCCCGAAAACTATCAAGCAGCATTTTATGAAGCTGCTTGTAAAGAATTGCCGTTAAGGGAAATGAATGATGAGTTATTGTATCATTATGCAGAAGAAATTTATAGAATAAAACTGCAACGAATGCTAAAAAAATCCTATCTGAATACGGATGATTTTGATTTGCCACATAGTGCGATTTTGAGCAAGAAACAACAAACTGCGTTGTTTCAAGAGGAATTTGAGTTGAATCAAGGTCGTAGAGGTGATTTGTATGAAGGATTGGATAAATATATGTTTGGTGGTTAATTTTTGAGTTGTTTTGACATAATTTATGTGATATTCAATAAGCCGTATTTTTAAAGGTATTGAAAAAATACGGCAATAAATACAAATCATTAACTCATCCAATCTTTCTTGCGAACCATATTTTCATACAGCCGCAAACTACAAATTTTCCAATTCTCATTCGACTCAATGCGTAACATAAAGCCGTTCCAATTTAAATCTTTTTCCGATTTTTTCCCAATTTTTGAATTTGATAATTTGTACTTAATACGAATATTTCCGTCCGCATCAATCGCTGATGTAACTGGTTTTAAACGTTCCGTTTTGGTATGCAATTGACGATTAAAATGATTTCTATAAGAACAAGGAATTGATAAATTTAAATCATCTTTACATTGTTCCTCCGTAGAATCGTTAAATTTTAACGGTTTTACGATGACGATAACTTCTTGATAATCCTTGAAAAGTATGGTATCAATGTAGCCTTTTTGAGTTCCTTTAGCTGTTTTGATAAAGTTTGTTTCATCTAATTTTTTGATAGAACGATGCGTAATTTCCTCATTTGCAATCGGCACTTGTAACTTCACATAAAGCAAGTTGCCTAACAACGCGTTGTCATTTACCAAAGGCATAATTTCGGTATGATTCCAACCATCAAATTTACTATCAACTTTGATTCCTTTAAGTGCTAATCGTTTTGCTTTTTTATGCACTTGATAAGCTGTCATAGAACTTGGTAAAACATGAAAATCCAAAATATGATTGAACTCATTAAACTCAATTACTTGAATCAAACAGTTGCTTTCAAACTCAATTATATCACTTATATCCGATTTGTCATCTAACTCAAAAACATAAGCAGAACCAACATTAATCATCACTTTTGTATCGGTCGAAGTCGCTTGTAAACCTCTTGACGTTAATTCTTGATTTAATATCAAATTTGATAAATCATTATCGTTCATTGTCGAACGAATAATTGGTTTCATGGTGGAAACGTTAAAATTTAACGTTTCTACGGACAATGGTTGTATCAATATTTTTGGCGTTGCTGTTTGTGTATCAATTCGTTGAATTTGACCAATTTTGGGTTCAGATTGAAATATAAATTCTGCATTTTTTTCGATTTTTTTCAAATTGTCATTTGGTAATAATTCGTCATTAGACAATTCAAAAATATCGTTTAAACTATCAATAATTGCCGTTCGATTTTTACGAGTTGTTGTTTGATTAATATTTTTTGCGATTGGTTTTATTGTGTTTTCTTCGCTGATAATTCTCGCTGCGATGTGATTTGTTTCGCTTTCAAATTGGCATTTTATTGTCTGTTTTTGTCCCGAAATCTCGGTGGCCAAATTACCGTTTGGAGTTGCAATCGGTATGATGAAGTCAAAACCTGAAACGGATTGTAATTTTTCGATTTCGAGTTGTTGACGTTTCAATGGTTTTGCTGACCAAAGGGCAGGAGAGAAGTTCGTTTGTTTGGCTTGATATTGTAAATTCAATTCAACTATTTCTTCATTTGCATTTCGAATTGTCACCGTTTGCGTAGATTGTAATTGTTGTTTATTCATCGGTCGAATTCCTAATGTATCACTTGAATTTTTGACTAATTGATTGTTGATAATCAATTGATTAGAAGGAATTAAAGATTGAGTCGAAAAAGCTAAATTATCTGAATTAACAATCCAAGTTAGTTGTTTATCCGTTGAGTTTTCTTCGCTTGTTTCTTCAATTAGTCCATTACTAATATTTACACGACAAACATCAATTTCTTGTTGTGGTAAGAAACTATGATGAAACATTTCCCAATCTAAAACATAAATAAAACGAGCTTTTGTAGGATTTCCAAAACGAATATTAAAAGAAATAATTGACCAATTTATATTGACATAACCGCCCATTTCTGGCCCATACAAATGCAAATCTGCACCAACATCTAACTTATAATTTTTGAGAAAGCGAGATTGATATTTTGCACCGACACGAATCTTTGTGTGAAAATCATAGTAAAACGGTTTCCATTGCAAAATCAAATCAGAACTGGCTTTGAACCAAGCTTTGAGTTTGCCTTTTTGATACGTTGCATCAAACGAAAAACCAGCCATAATCGCTTGATTTGTCAATGCAAAATACGTGTTTCCAGAAATTTTCATTGTATCAGAAACAATCCAACTAAAGCCAACTTTCGGAACAGTCGGATAATGTGCAGGTTTTTCAAATCTCGGATGATAACCGCCAATTGTCAACACAAAATCACCAGCATTTTCGCCTTTCAACCAAGTATAAACGGCAACGCTTCCACTTAAATTCACACTATCATGAATTAAATACGAACCATCAGCAAGTTGTGCATTTGATTGTATTTCACCAGATTGAATGCGATAAATGGCTTTCAGACCAAATTGCAAATTTAAATAAGCGGCTTTTTTACTCGGCAAAATCAAACGAGAAACACCCAAAATCGCAATCTCTTTTTTACCAAATTGATACGCCAAAATCGCATTAGAATCTATCAACTGAAAACTGGTAAACTGCACACCAGCAGCTAACCATTTTTCATTGTTTTTGGCATTCACAATATTTCCTAAATATGCTAAAGCATCGGAAGGATTTTTTTTGCCAGTTTTGATAATATTCAATAAAGGATAATCAGCGATTTGATTCGGATTCGGTAAATTAAGTTCAGAATTATAACCAAAACCAGCGGACAAACCATTTACAAAAAACGCAGGAATTCCACCTAAAGGAACGCCAACATTGGCGAAAGCAAAAAAGGATTTTTTGCCATCTTTCGTTTTCGTAAATCCGCCGATTGCACCGACATTCATATTCGCAAAACGCATCAACATTTTGCCGATATAAGCAACTGGCGTTTTATCATCGCCTACAACTTTGAGCAATGAACCGCCTAATTCTACAAAGTTATTTTTGAAATAAATGCCAATTCCGTAAAGGTCAAATTTTGGTCGAAAGGTCTTTAAACTTAACGGTGTTCCAGCTTGTAAACCTAACAAAGTAAACTCCAAACCTGACGACATATAATCCAAATTTAACAAAACCCAAGCTTTGTTTTGTTGCCAACGCATTCCAACTTTTCGGAAGTTTAAACCGCCAAAATTTTTATTAACATCATACCATTTTGTGCCTTTTTGTTCTGGCAATTTTGGTAAATTGTCGATGTCTGTTCTGAAATCGTGCGGCTGTTCGGCTTCTGGCGTGAAGTCTTTGAGTTCGTAATCAAATTCAAAAAGGTCGTTCGGAAAGTTGATGTTAGATTTTAGTCCAACGCCTGATTTGATTGAAATCGTTCTGCTATCTTTGAAATATTCCGATTGCTCGAACGGAACGGTTTGAAACTCCTGGCTATTATTGGCGAAAGCCAAAGTCAAATGTAATTGTTCGTCCAAATCATTATTAATAATCGGTAAATCGTCTAAATCAAAGAAAAACTGAAAATCCAAAATTACAGCAAAATCTTGTTCTTTCGGATTGTCTTTTGAAGGTTGATAATTGAGCATCAACCGTGCATTTGTGTGTTCTAATGGAATGATTCCTTGCACAAACAAGCGATTTTCTGACCAGTTGAAATGTCCGAAAACTTCTTGTAGTTTGACTTCAGTTTTCAAAAATGCTTCGATTCCCAAAGCCTTACAAATACTCGTTATTGCTTTGTCTAAATCTGGCGAAAGTTGTCCGTCATTGAAGTTGGTATAACCTTCAAAAACGGTTGCTTCTGCCGATTTTGCAAATAACGAAATCGGTGCTTCGAATAGGCGTAAATCTATTTTGGTTTGTGTGGTTATTTTCATACCGTTTTCCGTAGGTGCAACCTACGGTTATTCATATTTAACCCTTTCAGGGTTATGGTTTGTGAATTGGTTAAAATTATTTTGATAACCTTGGAAAGGTTGAATCTGAGTAACCATAGGTTGTACCTATGATAAATCTGGTGAACGACGTAATGCTAAACCAATGCTGTCTAAACTTACGATTTCGTTGTATTTGTTGGTGACGAAATCTTCGTCAAATTCTAATTCTACTGCAACATCGACTTCGCCGTTACTCGCATCGTAGAGTAATTTAATCAAATTTACATTTTCAGGCATCGCTTTGATGGCTTTCGGATGGTCTTTTACTAAGTCAATATCATGTGCTTTGAAGCCATCAATAACATTTTGTTTTTTAAATGTTACAGGATTTCCTTTATTAAACTCGAATCGTTTTAAATTTTCTGATTTACTTTCGATTTCGACTTGTTCTTTAAAAATAGTTACGGTTGCGTTTAATCCAAAATTCGTTTTGCTCATTTTTTTTAGTTTAAGTGGTTTTTTAGTTTAAGTAGTTTAAGTAGTTTAAGTAGTTTAAGTAGTTTAAGTAGTTTAAGTAGTTTGAGTAGTTTAAGTAGTTTAAGTAGTACGTTGGAACTACTTAAACTACTCAAACTATTTAGTTACTAAAACTACATTTATATCTGTTGAAACGATGAGTTTTGCCTCATTTAATTCTATGTATTTTTCTGCTTTTTTGAATAATGGTTGAAGATTAATTTCGGTTTCGATTGTTGTATGTTTTGACTTTTGCTTGTCCTGCTGTGTCCCGAAATCTCGGGAATTTCTCGGTGACCAAATGATATTTTTGATGATAATTTTTTTGGATAATAGCTTAGTAATGAAAGTTGGCAATTTAAATTTAGACAAATTGATATAATTTTCTGCCGAGATTTCAACAGGTTTTGTGAGTTGAAATTCATCAGGATTTTGTGTTGACTTTTTGAGTTCGATTGGTAAAAACTTAAATAATTTTGCTTTCATATCCTTTATTTAATTATTGGAAATCAAGATAAGGTTTTGAAAGGAAAAATCAAATAATAGGGAGAAATTGTGTGATTGTGTGATTGTGTGATTGATTGTATTAAAAATACAACGAACTTTTTTGTGAATATTCTTCAAAATAAAAAAGCAGTTTATTTCTACGTTTTAGAAATAAACTGCTTTCTTAAATACAATCATACAATTTACATTTTAAATAATCTCATTTTTAAACCGACTGTAACTCTATAGTCTTGATTTTCAGGGAAATAGCCACCAACTTCAATTTTTAAACGATTTCCACCTAATAATAAACCGCCATAATAACCATTGTTAGCTCCACCAAAATCATAATCAAAGTCATTCATGTACCAACCGTAACCACCTTGAATACCAATACGTTTTGTTAAGTTCAAACGACCATAAGCGACAACAGGTGTATATCTATCTTCTCCAATACGTTGTACATTTCCTAAAGCACCGACCGAAATTTTGCGACCTAAATTGACGACTGCATCAACCTGTCCACCAACGCCCCAGTCTTTGGCTTCGTTGCGTACACCGAATCCACCAAGATAAATATTGAAAAATCCTCGTGACGATTTATTTAAGTTATTATCTGTAGAAAGAAAACTTTGTGGTGCAGCTGTTGCTGAATAATTAGAAATTGATAAAGCGTTTGTCTGTGCAAAAGCCATAGCTTGAAAGCTAAATACTGCGATTGCTACTAAAATAATTTGTTTCATAGTTGATATGTTTTAGAGTTTAAAATTAGTTATGTTCATTATTGAAAGTACAATAATACAACCAGTTTGAGTTGATAAAAAACAAAATAGTATGAACGTGTCATACATAGATTTATCGTTGGAATTTGTTTATTTAACGTTGAAAGTTGTACTTAAATATAAACTGAAAGTCACTTTTGAAAATGATTATTTCGATAGAAAGATGAGGAAAGTAGATAAAAAAATCTTCGATACATAAAAGTATCGAAGATTTTTTAAACATAGAATTAAACAATAATTTAAATTAATTTGAATATTTTTGGATTGCAGCATTTAAACCTTGATCCCATTTCATTAATTGATTTAATACACTTTGCTCAACCTCTTCACCTTTATATTGTTGTCTACCAATATAAATTTCACAAAATATATTATAAGCACCACCTTTTGTATTTGAACTCTGAGTGCTATCCAGTTGATTTTTAGAAAAAGATTGTATTGTTTTCATAATTACAAATTTTTATTGTTAACATTAATAATTTGTAAAGTGTAAATTCAATAAATATGCCAAATACATAAACTGTATTAGTTTATTATACAATTATTTATACATTAATAAAAAACAAAATATATATTATATTAAACTTTTAAACGATAATCTTAGTAATATGTATCACAAATTTGAAATGAGGTATTTCCCATTTTTTTAACCTACTTTTGTATTTTATTTCCAAATAAGAATTTTGATTGAATTGTTGACAAATAACTCCATATTAAGATATACAATCGCTTTGGGGCTAATTGCTATTTCTGCAATAGTAGCAGGTATTAGTGTGCAAACATTAATCATGGAACAGAAAAAAAGCGCTTCTGTCATCAACTTGAGTGGAATGCAGCGAATGCATTCTCAAAGAATTGCTTTGTTTGCAAATACTTTAGTCGCAACAGAGGATTCTCTTGAAATAGAACGCCAGAAGAGAGTTATCGAAGGTTTGCGAAACAAAATGATGATAATACATCATGCACTTTTAAACGGTAATGATTCCTTGAATTTACCAAAGATTCAATCTGACGAAATCTTTAAAATGTATTTTGAGTCACCGATTAACTTGAATGAACAAGTTGAAGATTATTTAAAAGAAGTAGATATTTTCATCAATGCGACAGATTCTACAACTCAGGCAAATGCTTTTATAATTATTAATAAAACAGCATCTAGCCAATTACTATTGAGTTTAAATCAAATGGTAAATCAGTACGTAAGAGAAACCAACGAAACTATCAGAAGAATGGAAATAACGGTATTGATTGCTGTATTCGCCATTATCTCCTTATTAATATTGGAATACATTTTTATCTTCCGACCATTAATGACTTCTAATCAACGAAATAAACAAAAACTAACTCGACAAAATAATCGCTTAGAAAATTTGAATCAAGATTTAGAGCAATTTATTTATGCAGCATCACATGATTTGAAAACACCGATTCGAGGTTTACATAACTTGATGCAGTTTATGGAAGCCGATTTTTCGGAAGAATTGAAAGAAAGTTCAAAAGAATATATCAGTTTAATCAAAAATCGTGTACAACGTATTAATGTATTGATTGATGGTTTGATGCGATTCGGTGCAATAAGCAGGGAACGATCAACTCAAACGGAATATGATTTAAACAAATTTTTACGTCGTTTTATAAAAAATCATAGTACAGAAACTATTCATATTAAGATTGTTTCTAAGTTACCAACTTTATCAACAAATCCTATTTGGATAAATGAAATTTTTTCTAATCTTATCGAGAATGCTATAAAACATAATGATAAACCAATTTGTGAAATAACAATCGGACATACAGAAGAAAAGCATTATTATAAGTTTTTTATAAAAGATAATGGTACAGGTGTTGATAAAAAATATCACGATAAGATGTTTAAATTATTTCAAACACTCAATATCGAAGAAGAGAATCCAACAGCTGGAATTGGATTAGCAATTGTAAAAAAAATTGTGATAGAATTAGGTGGAAAAGTCTGGATTGACTCTGATGTAAACGAACATTTTACAGTGTTTTTTACGATTCCTAAAAAACAAGAGAATTTCTAAATTTATTAATACTTTCTCGTAAGTCATCAATCGTATTATCTTCCAGGTTTCCATAATAATCACCAATATAATTCATACCCAAATATTTCGCACTTTCTCGAAAAGGCATATAAAAACCATCAACTAAATCAGTATCAGCTCCACTACAAAGGACAGCCATTTCCATTTTTCTGAGCTTTCGCCCAATCGGTTTTTGAATCTTTAACAAATCCGAAATCCTATCAAAGAATACTTTCATTATTCCACTCATTGTGTACCAATAAACAGGCGTAGCAAAAATAATTAAACCATAATTTTCCACAACATGTCGCATCAATGGAATGAAATCATCATTTTGATTCTTAAATTCATAATCAAAATAACCAATCGTTTTTGTATTCAAATCTACAAAGTCCCAATCCGTTCCTTGTCGCAATTCATCAATTAATTGACGAGTTTTTCCATTGCTATCCGAACTTCCGAAAATGATAATTGTGCGTTTTTTCATATGTCTATTTGTTCGATTTGGAATAATAACAATTTAAAACAAATTGAGTTGTAGAGCAAACGGCATTGCCTTTGCCATTTTGGAAAAAAGACAAAAAAAATGCCGCACCAAATGAATGATGCGACATAACGAAATCTCTCCTTTTATATTTTTACAATTCAACGTTGTTGATTGCTTTTACTAATGCTTGTCGATCAGTTTCCAACAAGCTCATGATTTCAAACACTTTTTCGTTGAAACCAGCGATTTGGAAAACCTTACTATCATTATTATTCAACTGTGTTGAACCATAACCGCCCAAATCAAACATATAGACAAACGGATTTGCACCAGTTCTATTTCTATAATCTTGATAAGCCGTTTGTGGAGAA
This sequence comes from Saprospiraceae bacterium, assembly GCA_045106825.1. GTDB lineage: Bacteria > Bacteroidota > Bacteroidia > Chitinophagales > Saprospiraceae > CAWVWD01. Next base: position 13,159 of record JBGCFH010000238.1, read on the forward strand.
TACTGACCAATCCAACCTTGCATATCCGAGAAGATGACAATTCTGTCATATTGACGGTTTGCTTTTCTGAAAATTGATTTGAAATCTGTACCATGACCAACTTGATTTTTATAGCTGAATCCTTCACCAAATTTCATAATGTCATCATTCAAATCATAATCAATATAACGAGCCGAAGTACCAAACTCCATCAAGTCGGCATTGCTTTGTTTTGCCAACAACATACCGAAAATCGCACCTGCTTCTGAACACATTAAGTGCAAAGAACCTGACGCAGGACTTGTCATCGAACCCGAGTTATCTATGACAACCAAGGTGTTTTCCAAGTTCGGTACGTTTTCGCAAGCGATTTCTACGGCTTTCGCCAATGCTTGACGAATTTTACGACTATTAGCATTGTGTCCCGAAATCTCGGGAGCGTTGACACCAAATTGCTTATAAGCGACCAAATAACGGAAAGGCATCACTAAGTTTCGAGGATTCGTAATTCTACGTTTATCCGTCAGAATACTTAAAGCTGCATCCAATTGATTTGGAGCTTGTTCCACAATATTTCTCAAGTTACGCAACAAAGCAAAGTAACCGATTCGACCCGATTGAATCAAATCTGCCCAAGCTTTATGCTTCAAATCTGCTTTTTCAGCTTTTGAAGTTGCCTTTTTACCAGCTTGAGTCAATTTGCTTTCCCATGTATTTTGTGAACGCAAGTCACCGTTGACCAACTGCGTCAATGCTTTCGCATTGCGTTGAGTTGGCGTAGGATGAACCAAATTCACTATATCAATTAATTTCACTGCATTTTTTTCACCACGATATTTCGCTAACTGATAACCATCGAATTTATCGAAAGCCTTAGCAAAACCTTTTTTCATGGCGTTTGGCAAAGTTTTTCCACCTTTAGCGAGGTAATACGCAACAGTTTCGGTCATGTCATCAGGACGGAATACTGTTCTTTCATAATAATTCTTTGCCCACGATTTTCCACTCAAATAAGGTGCTAATTCAGCTGCTAACACATGTGTGATAGAACGCATTCCGTATTGAGTTCGAGCGTATATACCAGCTTTTGCTACAAATTGCGGATCGCATTGAGCGATTAACGCCACCAATTCATCAAACGTATCCTTTTGGCTACGATAAAATTGATCTTGTGCAAATGAAGTCAAAAGCATTGACGCCAAACGCAACTCAGGCGTTTGTGCATACGCCTCGCCACCTGCTCGATTCACCGTTTTGTTACTACGGTTTTTTCTCTTCAAATTAAACAATGCCACTGGCTGACTTCTTTTTGGTTAAATAATATTGTTTCTGTGCCGATTTTTTCGGCATCCCGATGAATGTTCAAATGTTATTGAACTGTTTTGTTTTCTGCCTACTGCGGACTGAAAACCGCTTACCACTAACTATCCTCTGTGTTCACACGGAACTCAACAGGAACTTCGCCTCCAGTCAATGAAACATGGATTGGAGCAACACCTGTGTAAACTGTGCCATCAGAAGCCAAAGTAGTTGTTGCTGTACGCACTTGGAATTCATTTTTTAATGTCATCATTGTTAGGGAAATTTAGAAAAATACATAATTCGACAAGATTTGTACGCTACCAATTCATCATTTTTATAATGTTTTGGAGAAAATTAGTACGAATTAATTATTTTTCGGTTTGTAATTAATTTGAGTATAAAGATACAAAATATACGCAAATTAATAAAATTATAGTAGTGAAAAAGTTATACTTTAACAGTTTTTAGTTGTAGTCATTTTTGTTATTCAATTTTCTTCTTCCTAACTTTTTAGGAATGTTTGTTTTGTGATTTATTAACTTTAAAAACTGTCAGTTGATAACTTTTAAATATATAAGTAGGGAAAAACGGCTTGTCTGTGCTTATAGGATTTTATCTGTCCTTTCCGTTTATGAATCGAAGTAAGACGAAACCTTGCCACTACTTTATCTTGAATCGTATGACGATTACATTTAATGCATTAGTTAGTAAATACTAACATATAAAGCATTGAAATAATAACGCCAATACAATTAAAATTCAGTTAAACTGTATGAAGACTTATTTAATGTTGCATTTCGTTGAGTTAACGAAATCATTAATGCTTCATCTATTTATGTATGTAATTTAAATTTTAATACCTGTATCCGAATAGAATTTTAGCAGGTGACTGAGGAGGAGTTCCCAAAAATTGTTATTTCACAATCATCCCAATCAAAATGGGTGGGAACGTTCTCGGCAGTCTTCGTAATAGTTGTTTCTTCTCTTAGATTGAGAAACATACTATTCTCCTGACGCTGAAAGCCTGTTCGGATGATATGTTGTTTGAATAACATTTTGGTAAATTAATTTAGTACCGAGTAATCGGCATCTTAAATAAAATTATGATTTTATAATCATCGCTTATTTGCGACGTATGGCATAAACAACTTCGATGTTGTTCGATTTAGTTCCAAAAAAATGAAAAAAAAAATTTTTTTTTTTGAAATAAGTTTGTAAAATGTTGATTATCAATGGTTAAAAGCGTGATGAATAATGTTGATTTAGTTGTAACTGTATTTATTCCGTTGATTTTGTAATTGAAACACAACTTGTCCCGGTTTTCAATGATAGATTCTTAATTTTACAATTATTTATAAATCCTGTAAAATCCTGTTAATTCTGTTGAAGTACTTAAAACTTAATCAAAATTTACTTTTTTCTTTTTCTCATAAAATTCAAAATTAACAATCACATCATTTTCTTCCTCAAAATTAACCTTAAACGATTTCTGTTTTAAACGAATATCTTTTAAAAATGGATTGTTAATGGTAACGATGAAATGATTAGCATCAGGAACAGAAATTTTATAATTTCCGCTATTATCCGTTAATGTATAATATTCATTTCCTTTGTCATCAGTTGCTGTTACTCGAATATTAGATACTTCTATTTTTGTTTTGCTAAATTTATTTTTATTAAAAGTAACCGTACCACGAATCGTATTTGCTTTTGCGAATGGAATATAGACGATTGTATTTTGATTTAATTCGATAATTTGTTGGTCATATTGTCGAATAATATAACCTTCATCGTTGGAGTGAATATCATTAATTTCAATTTGATATTCGCCTTCAGGCAATTTTTTGAAAAACAGTTTTCCTTTATGATTAGAAAATAAACTAACGGGATTGCGTAGTTTTGATTTTCGATTTTTTAATTTGTAAGGATTTACACTAACTTTTGCATTTGGTAAACCGAATTCGTGTGCTTCCATTTGTCCATTTCCATTATCATCTTTAAAACAAATCACATCTAAATCATAATGTTTTTCGTCCAACGACAAGTAAAACTCTTTGAAAACACCAATTTGAATCCTTGGATTTAATTGAGTTTGCCATTGATTATTTTGATTAAGAAGATAGACATTTAGATTGGTATTGATGTCAAATCGCCAATTGTTCTTAGTTAAATATTGTATACGAGGAATCACCGAAACACTTCCTCGTTGTAAGCTTAATTGATAATTTCCAGCAGTTGAAAGACTTACACTAAGTCGACGTTTGAAAAATCGCTGTTGCCAAGTCGAAAATACTCGAATATTTTGACCAAACAATTCATCTGCTTCGGGCTGATATTGTCCAACTGAACCATTTGGTCCAGCAATATAATTTGCACCAAATCTAAACGTACGAGTATAATATTCGCCTCGAATATCTAAAGCCGAAATTCGAGGGATTTCGCTATATTGCATACCATTATTATCCATGAAATCATCAACAATCACATGTCCATATAATGTTGTGAATCGCATTTGATGTTTTCCAAAATTTGTATTTAGATTAAAAAATACTTTAAAATCACTGGATGAAAAAGCGGACATCGAACCAGTAAAATTAGAGATTCGTTCATTTGTAAGGCTTTGCACTAACGTTCCTGCTCGTACATCAATCGCTGTTGTGATTGGCATACTATATTCTGCCAGATAACTCTCTCGTTCATAACCATAAACACTTAATGGAAGTCCATTTTGATACGTATAAGGTGACTTATCTTGTAAGCGATAACTGACTTTAAAATATCGTCGTTTCGGAAGTTGATACGTTACATTTGCATCAAAATTCATTAAACCTCGCTCTCCATTCGGATAGTAAACAGAACTGAAACTATTACTAATTCTTAAATACAGATTTTTATGAAGCTTTCCACTATAAAATAATCTATAATTAAAACTTTTATCTCTTAATACACTATCGACACCATTAAATAAAGTATCAATGGTATTATCTCCAACGCTTAATAGATGATGTGATTCTTCAACACCATTCGTTTGAACTTGAATAAAGTGATTCGTTCCCATAGGAATTCTCGCACGTAACGAACCGATTTTTAAGCTCCGTTTTCCGAAAAAATCTAAATTGTAAGTTAATCCACCTTCAATAGACGCTCGACCTATCCGAACTCGATGACCTCCAAAAACGGTTGTAATCGGTTGCAAAACATTTCGAGTGACAAAAATTGTAGTTTGATTATTAGAAGTTATCAATGGTCGCCAGGTCAAATTGATGGCATTATTCCCATTGATAACTGGACGTCGTCCGATAACGGTATTGATTTGATGTAAGTTGAAACCATAATTAAATGTACTTCCTAAACCAAAATCAAAGGCTTCACTCAAGTATTGAATTCGATAAACTGTACTATTTGTGAATTGTCTGTTATTAAAAATATCTGAATTACTAATATAATACGAAAGTTCAGATTCATCTTTAAAAGAAACACTTCCCAAAGCTCGAAATCCAAGTGTTTGAAAGTTTTGAGATGGTAAATTATCATAAACAAATCCAACGGAATTAGCTCGACGAGAAGAACGAAGTCCGTTGTATTCATCTTTTAATTTTACAAAAAATAGCGTTTTATCCTGTACATCTAAACCATTACTTGCTTTGATTCCAATATATTCTCTATTCGCAGCTTTGTGATTGTCATAAGCCGTATAATTTGCAGTAAGTGTGATTGTAGAATCAAAACCTGGTTCGATGTCAATGCGTTTGGAAGCTATTCTATCTTGGATCTGATAATGTAATGAAATCGATTCTGACTTATTCCCTTTGTTAACGATTCGAGTTTTAAAACTGATTTGACTGCTATCAAATGGAACAACCAAATCATCTTCAATAACTTCAACATCCCAATCACTAACTTCTGGAATCGTAAGATTTACTTTTGTATTACCAATCAATTCCCGAGTGTCATCAAAAATATCCATACGATAAGTATAGGTTTTTCCACCTCTTGCATATTTCGGAATAATCATTTTGATAGGTATAAAAACAGAATCATTTGCAGGAACAATTACCTGTTCTTCTAATGGCATGAAAGGCGCTAATTTCCAACCTTTTGGCAATGCAATTTCTGTTTTAAGTATGGCAGATTCAGATGAATTATTAATTATTTTTAAAGAATTAAAATGAGAAAGTTTTTTTTCGGTAAGCGTTATATCCGTCTTAACGAATTGATAATCAATTGAAATTTGTCCAATTGATGGTGTATTAAAAAATACGAAAACAAAAAATAATATGTTTTTGAACCAATGCATTCGTAATTTTTATTGTGTGATGCAAAAAAAAAGTTGTCAAAAAAATTGGGTTCTTTGAAAAATCCAGTGAAATAATAAAAATTTGAAATCTATCAAGATTGTGTTGATGTGTTGATGTGTTGATGTGTTGATGTGTTGATGTGTTGATGTGTTGACGTGTTAATGTGTTGATGTTATACCAACGTCAGCACATCAACACGTCAACACATCAACACAAAAAAACGAATTCAAATAATTCGTATATTTAGGTTTATCACTGGATTTTTCAAAGAACCAAAATTGTTAAAAAAAGATTTGTTTTAAACTAAAAACAAGACGATAACCGTCCGTCATCGCCTTGTTTTTTTTTAAAACTCGTAGTGAAAAACCCTAAACATATTTGATATTTATAGAGATTTTTAATAAGTTTTTTGTGGTCGTTTCTAACAATTATATATAATTCAACTCGGTAATAAATATTAAATAACAGGAAGCAAAGTATAAACTACTTTTACTTTGTAAGTTCCTGCTTTTACTTGCTTTTCTAACAAACTCTCATCTGGCATCAATGGCAACGCGTGTTGACCAATTCCCCACCAAATGATGAAATTATTTTCGGCAGCACCACCAATATTACTTTGACCAGCAGCTGGTTCAAGTACAGTGTTGACTCCTGACTGTAATGGATTTGTAGCATTCAAGTGATTGCCAATTGGATTTGTACCATTCCAAATGATTTTGTGACCAATACATGCTAATGGTAATTTTCCACCATTTCCGTTTAATTCATCAATATCATCGCCATTTGCTCCAACAACTTCACAAGTTAATTTCCAGTCACAAGTCGCACAAACACTAAAATCATTGAAATCAGGAGATTCTGTACCATTTTCCCATTTGTCTTTAGTATCAATATTGAAATTAATAAGGTTACTATTGTCAGGATTACATTGTAATTCTAAAATAGCAGAAAGATTAGCACACAATTGTACTTCTTTAGCATTATTTGGTTGTGCAAATGCTGCTGTGGCAAAACAAAATGCCAATAAAAATAGTAAAGGTTTTTTTGATAAACGCATAAAAAATCGATTTTTAAATATTAAATAATAGGGTTTATTTAAGGTTCAAATATATAAAAGATATTTTAATATATAAAATATGCTAATGTATTATTTCCTCAAATTCTGCATTTTCTATCAAAATTGAATTATTTAATAGAATATTTAGTTTTACAGGCATAGATACTTTATATAATTTGTAATTTTGCGGCTGTTTTTAGAAAAACTGTATTTGACTAAGTGATATAAAAATTGGTTCAAATTTCACTATTCAATCCAAAATATATTAAAATGAACTTTGTAGAAGAATTGAAATGGCGTGGATTATTCCACCAAAGTACACCAGGTTTAGAAGACGCATTAGAGAAAGGTATGGTTGTCGGTTATATCGGTTATGATCCGACTGCTCCTTCTTTGACGATTGGTAATTTGGTGACCATCATGTTATTGAAACATTTGCAATTAAAAGGACACAAACCCGTCGTATTAATGGGCGGAGCAACTGGTCGTATTGGCGATCCTTCGGGAAAAGATAAGGAAAGACAGTTGAAATCATTTGAAGAATTGGACAAAAATCTTTCAACGCAGAAAGAGCAATTTGCTCGTTTCTTAGATTTTTCAACTGATATTCCAAATGGTGCAATCATGTTGAATAACTACGATTTTTATAAAGAAATGAACGTTTTGGATTTTCTTCGTAATGTCGGAAAAACCTTAACGGTAAATTATATGATGGCAAAAGAATCTGTGAAAAAACGTGTCGAAACGGGTTTGTCATTCACAGAGTTTTCTTACCAACTATTGCAAGGTTATGATTTTCAGCATATGTACGAAAAGCATGGCGTTTCGCTTCAAATGGGTGGATCTGATCAATGGGGAAATATCGTCAGCGGAACAGAAATGATTCGTAAAAACTTAGGACACGAATCAAATGCTTTTGCATTAACTTGTCCATTATTGACAAAAGCAGATGGTAAAAAATTCGGAAAATCAGAAGAAGGAAACGTTTGGTTATCTTCTACAATGACTTCTCCATACAAATTTTACCAGTTTTGGTTGAATATGAAAGATGCTGATATCGTCAATGCAAACCGTATTTTTTCATTGAAATCGTGCGAAGCAATCGAAGCCTTAGAACAAGAACATAAAGGTCAAGAACATTTACGCATTTTGCAAAAATCTTTGGCAGAAGAACTAACAAAATGGGTGCATCCAGAAGCTGATATGGATTTAATCAAAGAAGTTTCTGAATTATTATTTAGTAAAAAATTGAAAAGAAATTATTTATTAAATGATGTGTCTGAAAAGTTTTTAGCATTAGTTGCCGAAGAAATCCCAAGTTTCAATGTTGCGAAAAGCGATTTGGAAGCAGGAATTAATGTTGTCGAATTAATCGTAAATGGCAAAATCGTCACCTCAAATAGCGACGCAAGACGGGCGATTAAGGGAAACGCTTTGGGTGTCAACAAGCAAAAGGTAAAATCACATCACGATGTAATTAAGACAGACGAATTATTGTATGGAAAATATATTTTGATTGAAAATGGTAAGAAACATAAGTTTATGTTGATTGCGGAATAACCGAGTTGCGAGTTGCTACTCGAATGGTTCGGTATTTTGATTAATAGAGATGTTAGACCGCTTCGCTATTAGATTTGAGACGTTAGACAATTTTGGAATAGTGTAAATTCTGAGGTAAAATGTTGATTTGAGTTTAAAATCAACAAAATTATGAGAATTTTCACCTCTAATTTTATGATGAAATTATTAGAACTATTGATTTTACAAGGTTAACAAGTCTAATAAATACTTCGACAGAATTAACAGAATTTTACAGGATTTATAATCGCTGATTATCAAACCTGACAGGTTTTTTTTAACCTGTCAGGTTTTTACCACAAAATCAAAATGTATAGTAGGATGACTCATTAGTGAATGACCACTTAATCACGATAAAATCATGGAAAACTCATCAACTCAATCCTCCATCTTTCCCACGATTTCCATCGTCCGCACACTTACCGTACAAACTCGCTTCAACAAATCAATCACCGTTTCTTTATAATCCGCAAAACGATACGTGTTGAACTTTTCCGCTATCGTTTTATCTCTCGGTTTTTTCTCTTTGTATTGGTCGAGAATCCATTCTAACGCAGAACGATTGCCCAATTTATATGTCCAAGCAATATCTGGAACACCTTCTAATCGAGTATTGTCATCAATATAAATAATCCCAGTTTCCTTATCTGCTTTTAGTTTGACTTTCACCTTGCCTTTTGAGGTTGAAGCCAAATCATCAGGTGACTTTGAGTCACCTGATGACTTGTTCGCAAATAAGTCAATTGGTTTTTTCGCTACTTTTTTATTGATTCGTTTTAGTTTGTATTTCGCTACTTTTTCATAATCCAAATGCAAATCCATCAATTCCTTGCCGATTGCTGACCATTTCCAAAAATCTTTATAAAACGGCAATCTCGGAAACTCTCGCTTTAGATTCAATTCATACTTTTTGCGATAAGCAGGATTGTGCAAAACCGCATAAGTATAATGAAATATTGCTTCTTTCGTAATTGTTTCGTCTTTGTAATGTGTCGTGAATTGTGCTTTTCCCCAATCGGTGAGATTTTCGATTCGGTTGCCGTTTTTGTCGTAGCGGTAAAGTGAAATAAATTGTGTTTGCCGTCCTCCAACGTGCATATTAGGAATTACATTTGTTGATAACACAACAAATGGAATTTGAGGTTCATTTACAATACCTATTAAAAAATTTTCTTCATCATTTCTTATTATAGAAGAAATCTGTCCTGGTCTATCAATATAGAATTCAGAATAATATAAATACTTTTTAGTAAATGGTCTAAATATTAATTTCGTAATGCTTTTTCTATTAAATTTTTCAAATTTTCGAGCAAGAAATCGCTGTTTCAAAGTACTTGACCATTTTATTGTAGAGTTCTTTATTTCTGTTATATTATTAAACTCATTAATAAAATACTCCATTTTATTATTAAGATGTTTTTCATTATTATCTATTACCCATATATCTCTATTAGTAGAAACACCTAATGAATATAAATTAAAAATAGCGTTTCCATGTTTTCCTGCTTTTAATCCTTTATCAATTAATGGTAATAAGTTATCAAATCCATTCTTATCATAAATCCAATAATTATTTTTAGAAGGTTGAATTAATTCAAAAGGAATATTTCTAAAAGGCGTTGATTTAATCCATTCAAATTTTTCAACACGAGTTGCTCGAATATCACAAGGATGAATGTATCGAATTTGACAAGGTTGTTTATCCTCTTTAGTATTTGTTTTTACTAAAAACATCACAGCAATTCCAACCATTGCACCTAAACCAAAAACAGTATGTTCTTCGCCTAAAAAAATACCATCTTTTCCACTTAATTCTCTAATATCACCACCTAAATCAACAATATAAGCATAATCATATTCCTCTTGAATACATTTTCTAAAACCATCAAAAGTCTTTTTATGAATAAAAGAACTATTCGTAATCATACAAACAACACCTTGTGTTTTATCAATTCTATCCATTGCCCAACGATAAAATCGGGAATACATATCATAAACTTTGGTTTTTTGAGCCGTTGATTGTTTAACGAAAGTTTGTTTAATTCGTTCATCTATTAAATCATAGGTTCTATTTTTATTAAAATCATTGAAATTTAATTGATTCGCATTATATGGCGGATTTCCAATAATTACAGAAATTGGTCGTTTATTTTGGCGTTTAATCCGTTCCGCATTTTCGCCACTTACACCAAATAAGGATTGTTGAACACCAAATCCTTGTTTTCCACCTTTCCATTTTAAAGCGTCCGTATTATCCAAAGTATCGACAAAACAGATATTTTCAAATTCGGCATAATTGCCCATTTTATTATTGTACGTATATTCGATATTCAGATTCGCAATGTAATACGGCAAGATAGAAACTTCATTAGCATGAAGTTCATTTTTGTATTTATACGGCAAATATTGAGGCGGAATATAGTCAATAATATCAGTGATAAAAGTTCCTGTACCAGTTGCTGGATCAAGGATTTCGACACCTTTATCATGTAGATTTTTATTAAAATGTTTTTCCAAAAGATAATCCGTGCTTTCGACCATAAAACGAACGATTTCGTTTGGCGTATAAACAACGCCTAATCTGTCCGCACCTTTCGGATTATAAACTTTATAAAAGTTTTCATAAACGGTTTTTAAGAATTTCTGCTTTTCATTATGATCCGCAATCGAAGCAGCCGTTGCGTTCAAGACTTGATAATAATGACGAATATCGCCGAGTTTATTTTTTCGTACATTTCGAGTCAAAACCGTATTAATCAGACTTTCCAATTCTCGTGCGATAATATTGCTTCTCAAAAAACTCGCATCATCAAAAATAGCGGTAAACAAGTCTTCCGTCAAAATATGCTGAATCAACATTTCCCGAATATCGGCACTTGTAATATTTGGATTAATCTCGGTTTTACACAATTCTAAAAATCGGTCACGAGCTTGAATATATTTCTTGTTCGTCTTACTTTGTTCATCAAACAAATCTCGAAAAGTCTTGACAATCGCAGGAATATCATCTTTAAATGCTTCGAGTGCTTCCTCGAATTTTCGCACTTCGGCAGGTTGATAATTGACAAAAGCGGTTAAGATTTCGTGGAGTTTGTTCGCATCATTGACTTCGCCTCGCATCACTTCTTCGCCACCTTGTATCAATACAATCGTTCGAGTATCTTCAAATAAAATATTACTGGCTGGATAACCATCTTTGTGTAGTTTCTTATTGATTTCTTCATCAATCTTATCGTCTTCATCTTTGCTTTCCCAATAACCTCGATGCACACGCAAGTCATTCATCAAAATTCCATCTGGGCGAATATTTCGACCGGTTTTCGTAGATTTTATCGTGATTTGAGAATGGAATTGATATTTTTTGGCTTGTGCATATTGCATAATTAAAAAGAAAAAAGGCATGGATAACGCACCTTCGTTCGTTGCTCCCGAACGTCGGATTTGATGTACTTGATTGTAGTAATTATTGATAAGCTGCTTCGACATTATTTTACGGTTTGGGTTGATTATTTGTTTTTATTCTTCCAAAAGCTAAATTTAGCTTTTTTTGATGGATTGTAAAATGGTTTTTCTTTTTATTTCGATTTTAAATAAGAACATTCGACAGGCGATTTTAAATCGAATGTCGTCAACTTAAGGAAAAGAACTAAGTTTTTAGCAAGTCACCTGATGACTTTAAGTCATCAGGTGACTACATCCGACCAATACCGTTACAAAAATTCTATTGTTCCACAGAATTTTTTCAAAGAACCACTATTTTTATCGTATTTTTGCACTTCGATTTTTAAATCTAAATTATAAATAATTGAAAACCAAAACATTACGTAAAGATAAGGTAAATGTTATCACTTTAGGTTGTTCTAAAAACTTGGTAGATTCTGAGAATCTAATCACACAATTGAGAGCAAATGATTATGAAGTGCGACATGACGGTGTGGAAGATGCAAATATTGTGATTGTCAATACGTGTGGTTTTATTGACAGAGCAAAAGAGGAATCTGTGGAGACGATTCTGTTTTATGCCAATGAAAAAACGGAAGGAAGATTAGATAAATTATATGTGAATGGCTGTTTGTCAGAGCGTTATAAAGAGGATTTGATTAAGGATATTCCGGAGGTTGATGCGTTTTACGGAACGTTAGATATGCCAGCATTGTTGGCTCGTTTGAATGCCGATTATCAGCACGATTTGATTGGTGAACGAATGACGACAACACCGCCACATTATGCTTATTTGAAAATTTCGGAAGGTTGTAATCGGACGTGTTCGTTTTGTGCCATTCCGTTGATGCGAGGAAAACACGTTTCTCGAACGATAGAAAGTTTGGTGCAAGAAGCGAAAAATTTGGCTTATAAAGGCACAAAAGAATTGATGTTGATTGCTCAAGAATTGACGTATTACGGTTTAGATATTTATAAAAAAAGAGCATTACCAGAGTTGTTAGATCAGTTGGCAGCCGTTGAAGGCATTGAATGGATTCGGTTGCATTATGCGTATCCGTCGAAGTTTCCGATGGAGATTTTTGATGCGATCGAACGCAATGCAAATGTTTGTAATTACTTAGATATTCCGCTGCAACATGCGTCGGATTCGGTCTTGAAACGTATGCGTCGCCAAATCACAAGAGCAGAACAAACGGCTTTGATTAACGAAGCGAGAACGAAAGTGCCAAATATTGCGATTCGTACGACAATGTTGGTTGGTTTCCCTGGTGAAACGGAAGAAGAGTTTGAGGAATTATGTGATTTTGTGCGTGAAATGCAATTTGAGCGTTTGGGCGTTTTTATGTATTCGCACGAAGAAGATACGATTGCTTATGATTTGCCTGATGATATTCCTGCCGAGGTTAAATCTGACCGAGCAAACCGCTTAATGGAAATTCAACAAGAGATTTCTTACGCTAAAAATGAAGCGAAAATTGGTCAAACGTATAAAGTTTTATTTGATAGAAAAGAAGGTGGTTATTTCGTTGGAAGAACAGCATCTGATTCGCCAGAAGTTGATAATGAAGTTTTGGTTTCTGCTGAAGATCAATATGTTAGAATTGGCGATTTTGCGGAAGTGAAGATTGTTGATGCTGCGGAATTTGATTTGTATGGCGAAGTTGTGTTATAGTTGCGAGTTGCGAGTTTGACGAACTAACGACAGGTTTTGAAAAGTATAAAATTGGAAATTTTGATGATTTTTTAAAAAGTATCAATCTGGCATCTGCCCAGAAATCTCGGTGGTTAATTCGTCAAACTCGCAACTCTAACACAGATTAGGAATATAAATAATTGATAATCAGACCTGGCAGATTTTTAAAATCTGTCAGGTCTTTGCAAATAATTTTGTTCGATTACTGATTAAAATTCCATTGCTGTAAATGTTTCAATATTGATTCGTTGTGTAGGATTATTAAGATCTGTATTTAATAAATAAGAACTTCTAACGCCAAAACTTATCGGTGCTACATTCAAAAATATATTATCAAAAATTAATTCTGCACCGACTGCATTTTGATTAAATCGTTCATCATTTAGTGCTAAGGTGCTAAAATCTGCAAAGATATTTCCTCGAATACGCTTAAAATAAGCAAAATTGAAAAATCCCCAATCTGGATAAGCAATTGGAAAATTGTAATTTACACTGGCTTTAAGAACATTGTCATTTGTAGGAAAAAGATAACCTCGACTATATTCAAAAACATCTGAAAATTGATATGGATTTAATAATAATTCGTGTTTAAATCCAGCATTGACTTCTATGCCATGATTAGGCGATAAACCAGGAAAATAAGCTGTTCCTGTCAAACTTATAGAATTAATATTCCTATCAATTAATCCAACATTGTAGGTTAAATTTACTTCTTGCCCATAACGAGGTAAAATATGTTGAACGGCTTTACGATGCAAACGACTGAAAGTAATATTGTTTTCCCAAGTTGGAAAAACTTCGGTAATCATTGGTGCATCGTTTCTACTATAATTACTTGTTTTGTGCATTAATACATTAGAAGTAAATCGAGCATCGGTCGTATAATTGCCTTTCACCCAACTGAACGGAATACTTGCAGCAATACCAAAACTTCTATCGTCAAATGCGAATAAATTAAAACTGTCAACAATATTGTCAGGATTGTAATATGCTACTCGTTTTGCGTTGCTACCTTTTAAAGTTAGTTCTGGCAACCATTTTCCGATGGTAACTTCTCCATTGATTGAAGTTGTCGCTTCGTTATTGTTATAAGACAAAATCAAATTTGCACGTAAATCATCAATCACATTTCCAAACTGTAAGTTTGCACTAACTTCTGATTGACTCAAAGCGGAAAGACTCCAACCATGTAATCTTAAACCTTTTAATAAGGTATTATAATTTTCAACTTCGTGTGTTTTATCAAAATTATTATCTAAAATGTTGGATTCTGCGGTTGTTGTTTTGATGTTGTAACGCTGCATTTGAGCAGGTTCTACGTATTTGTATTGTTCTTGATTATTGGGTTTTACAGTTATTTGCGACAACATAAGACCTCGTTCTGTCTGCTCACTTATGTATAATGTTTCATCAATAATCGCAGGTTGATATGCACCGATTTTGACGGAAGTCAATTGTTTAATAATCTTATCTCCGTTCAAATTTACAGCATAAATATTATCAATTCCGCTGTAAGAAGCCGAAAAATAAGCGTATTCGTCATCAAGCATCGGAACGGTAATCGTGTGATGTGTCCAATCGGTTAGTTGAATATTGGTACTTTCCCAAATATTAAATTTAAATAAAGCAACTTGATTATTATTTTTAGCAACATAAACGATAGCATTATCATCATTTGTCCATTTTGGATATGCCAAAAACCAATTGTCAGGATTATCTAATTGTTGAATTGCTTGACCGTTTTTATCCAAAATTATGATACTATTTTCAAATTTTTCATTGGCTTCTACAACTGCAATTTCAGTACCTTTTGAGTTGAAATGTGGTGAAAAATATTTGCTTTCAGTCGTAAGATATTTTTTTTCTCCTGTTGATAAATCGTAGGTGACAACATCAGAATAGTTGACATTTGCACGTCGAGTATCAACCGAATATTCTGTCCAAGCTAACTGGTTATTATTTTCCGAAAGGAAACTTTCCGTCGCAAAACCAACATCTGTAATTTTGCGTTCTTCATTGTTTGTAATCTTATAAATAGCTGGTGTTTCTTTGTAGCTACTCTTTAATACAATCAAACTTCCATCGTCCAAAACTTGCGAATAACGGTAATTAGTTACCGTTTTTTTATCTTTTTCAGTAACTGGTTTTGTAGGTGTTAAAGCGAGTGTTTTCAATTCTTCTTGCCATTGAGTTTGCAAACTATCGTAGGATTGTTGATAGATTTTATGTACGTGAAAACCTGCATTTCGCTTTAGCGAAAACGAAAACGGATATAACCACGGATAACGATAAGCACCAGCATCTTTTAATATTTCACTCCAGATTTCTGTGCCAAATTGATTACGAGTATAATTACACATCGTAAAACCTAAACTATATTGATCAGGAACAATGTCTTTGAATGAACCGTTTCGAGATTTCATATACGTATAATCCATATCGTTCAATAAGTTCGCACGTTGTGTGGCGAAAAAAGCTGGTGTACGACCTCGACCAGCTTCCGAAAGTAAGGTTTCAGAAACCACAGCATCACCTTCAAAATACCAATTAGGCAAGTTCAAACCTAATAATAAATTCCACGCACCTTCACCTTGTAAAATGTATCCTAAAGCTGTCAAGCCTTTTCGACCATTTCTAAATTGTAATGCATGACGATATTCGTGAATGGTCAAAGCGTCTAACCATTCCATCGACCCTAAGAAATTAAAATCTTGTGGTGCTGTTGCAAAAAACTCACTTCTGAACGGACTCAATGCGACAAATCCATTAGAAATAACTTGATTATTGTGTAATACAATATTTAGCTTTTTACTTTTATCGCCAACCGAAGCCGTATTGTTTTCCCGAATATGGTCAGTCATGTTCGCAATGCGAAAGGCTTGTAGTTCCATACCTTCTGGAAAAATTACTTTTACATTTTCGGTGTCAATATGTTTCCATTTTACATCAGCTGGATGTCCACCAAAATTTTGTGCTTGTGTGTAAAAGAAAGCAATACACAAGAATACGGTTAAAATTATCCGTTTCATTTTATGAATTTTGAATGATAAAAAAATTAGATTGAACGGTTTTCCTCTAAAAAATCGAACGTGTAAAAATTGTATTTTCTGAACCACAATAGAATCAAAAGACACAAAAGTATTTTCACAAAAGTTATTTGTTTTATTAATTTCATTCTTTTGTGAATACCTTTTGTGTCTATTGTGCTTTTTGTGGTTCAAAATTATTTTTATAGGAAAACCCTTAATTAGATTGTTAATTGCTTCAATTTATTGAAAGTAAGATAATATTTAGGCTAATTCAAATTTTGAAGTGAATTAGTAATAGTTTGCGATTTACTATT
Organism: Saprospiraceae bacterium; assembly: GCA_045106825.1. Classification (GTDB taxonomy): domain Bacteria; phylum Bacteroidota; class Bacteroidia; order Chitinophagales; family Saprospiraceae; genus CAWVWD01. Next base: position 29,853 of record JBGCFH010000238.1, read on the forward strand.
ATTTATGTGGACAACCAATATTTATAAGTTAAATTTTTTAGGTTGTAACTATTCAGCATTTATAATATTCTGATTTTTAAAGAATCATCATTTTGAAGTACTCGGATAATTTAATGATATTTTGGGGTATTAAAATTTTCTTTTACGTCAATGTCTTAATAATTTCTTGATTTGTTGTTATTAAATCTTCCGTTACATCTAATAGATTTTCAAAATCATTTGCTAATTCTAATACATTCTTTGATGGATTTTGATTTCGTTTCATTCTAAATCTAAAAAATCGCTTGAAACCTAAAAGCATTTCTTGTGCTTCGGTTGTTTTTAACTCAAGATCTGTTACAATCTTATTATCCAAGTTTGCAATAACAGTATTGCTTTCGGTCGCTTGATTTTCTAAATCTTTAGTGATAAAATCCCGAGTAGAGACATTAAAGTAATCGGTGAGTTGTATCAATTTCCTTAGATTTGGCTCAGAATTACCAGCTTCGTAAGCCGCTATATTACTTCGTGATAATGATAAGGCTTCTGCTAATGCTGTTTGGCTTAGTTTTCTTTGTTTTCTCAAAAATCTTAAATTCTTACTTAAATATAGAGTTATCATAATTGTTATAATTTAAAACTATCAAATGTCTAATATTGTAATTGTGCATAATAATACATCTTTTTGGTTAAAAATCAAATTTATGAAGTGTTAATGAATATATTTTAAACGAATTTTTTGATTTTTTGTTTTTATAATTATCAAAATGTATTTAATTGTCATTTTTTAATCTTTATGTTGATTGAAATTAAAGCTTTTTTAAAATAAAATGACCAAAATTAAAACATTTTTGATTTATATACGTTATATATATGTATAAACACTGAAACACACAGGTTGTAAACTATAATTTTAATGATAAATATATTATTACAGGTTTCAATAAAAACTTTTTTTAAAAAAATGATTAATTTTTAAGTAATTTTAATTTTTATGTGTTATAATTACGAACGAACATTAAAAGACACATAAAAAATAAAGTATGATAAATCGAATAATAGCATTAATAGATACAAGTAATTACGATAATAATATTGCAGAATATGCCATTCAATTTGCAAAGGCAACGGAAGCAGAAGTTGTTTTGTGCGATATTGTTGCAGTAGAAAAAATACAGAAGCAAACGGTACAAGCAACAACAGGAATGACGGCTGTTATGCCAATATATAGAAATAGAGTAGATGTATTAGTAGAAACAGTTACTCAAAAGTTAGAATTAATAAAAAGCCAATATATTAATCAATGGAATTTTATTGATTATCAAGTAATTAAAGGCATAAATTATATAGAAAGCTTAAAATCATTAATCAAACAAACTAAGGCAAATTTATTGTTAGTTGGTCGAAGAGAATCGCCTAATTTTTTAGAAAAATGGTTAGGAAATAAAACAACAATGATTGCGGATGCAACGAATATTCCAACATTAATTATTCCTAAACAAACAGATTTTACACCTTTTCAAAACATCTTACATCAAATTGAATTGAAAGGTCGTGATATGACGAAATTGAAAAAAACAGTACAACTTGCGAAACCGTTTAAAGCACAAGTTTACGCTACTTTCTTTGATACTGACGAAGAGTATATATTGTTTAGAAAACGAACAAGTTTGTTAAATAAAATCGCTCGTTATCCAAATTTAGCATTTGAATATTTTAGTATAAATAATATAAAAAATTCATTAAACACATTAGCACAAGTATGGCAATCGCAAGAACCAAAAAGTATTTCAAATAGTCATCAGGTGAGTATGTTAAACCTTATGAAAAGTCGTTTTTTTTTCGATTTTTGTTAAAGAACTCACCTGATGACTTTTCTTGCGATTGCCTTATTAGCACAAGAAAAAGAAATTGATCTAATTGCAATGAATTATAAAGACGATAATATTCTGAATCGTATCTTTCGTAATAGTTATTCAGATAATATCATCTTATCGTTGAATATGCCGTTTTTTGTTTACTAATACAAAATCTATCATCTCATACAATTGATAGTCAAAGTCTTGTGACTGACTTTGTTTCCATTTAATATCTAAGCAAAATAAACAGAATCGAACAAACATTTACTGAACAATCGAACTTGATTGAGTTGAAAGTATTTCAATTCAGTTAGGTGAAGTATTAGAAAAACAAAAATCAAAAAGAACTATGTTAGAGCAATTAAAAGAATCAATTCATTTACTTTGGAATAAATTATTAGGTTGGTTAGACAACTTTATACTGATTTTACCAAATTTACTTATCGCAATATTTATTGTATTTATTTCCGCTTATGGAGTACGTTACATCAGAAAATACGCTAAAAAATTAACAGCTAAAATTATTGATAATAAGTCAATTATAAACCTGATTTCGAATGCCGTAACTATTGTATTTTGGATGGTTTCGATATTGATTACATTGGAAATACTAAACTTAGACACAGCCTTGAAATCCTTATTAGCAGGTGCAGGTGTTGTTGGTTTAGCGGTTGGTTTAGCACTACAAGAACCGATTATTAATACAATTAGTGGTGTTGTACTGTCCGTCAAAAACTATTACAATATTGGCGATTTAGTGGAAACAAATGGACATGTTGGACATATCAGTAGAATCACACTGCGAAATACTGTACTTACTCAAATTACAGGTGAAAAGGTAATTATTCCGAATAAAGATATTATACATAATCCAATTATAAATTATTCTATTATTGGTAGACGAAAGGTTGTATTAGAATGTGGCGTTGGCTATGAAGATAACTTAAATCGTGTAGAAGCCGTGACGAAAAAAGCTATATTTGAACGGTTTGAAGAAGTGCCAAGTGAAGAAGCTGTGGAGTTTTTCTACACAGAATTTGGCGGAAGTTCAGTTAACTTTACATTGCGATTTTGGTTGAATGTAGATAGTAGAATTGGACATTTACAAGCAAAAAGTCAATCAATTATTGCCTTGAAACAAGCATTTGACAAAGCAGGATTTAATATTCCTTTTCCAATCAGAACATTGGATATTGACTCAAAAGCATTAGAACCGATAGCAAATAAGTTAGTGGCTTCTATTGAGAAAACAGTTCAAACAAGTTCTGCTAATTAATAAGTAAAAATCATAAACAAAACGGAACAAACACAGCAAAACAAAAACGTAAATAACAAGTCTTTTACTTAATCTAACAAATATTTTATTAACATTAAAGTGCATATATTCTTGATAATCAAATGATATTCAAGACTTTAAATGATATGTGCTTTTACAAAAACAAGGAGAAATATGAAAAATTTACAATATATATTATTAGGATTCATCTTACTTTTAGCAAATTCTAATATTTTCGGACAAATAGAATTAGAAGATACATACACACATTTTGATGATGAATGGGCAACTGCAACTGTTATCATTGTACCTATGGAAGACAACGAATTGGAGGACGCTTGGGAAGATTATTTAGAAGAGAATTTTGAACTCGAATTAAATAAAGTAGCATCAAAAAAAGATACTACATTATATATATCCAAAAATGTAATCCGTAATAACCTGTCAGATACAGTATATTCGATTTATACTAAAATCGTAGAACGTCAAGATGGAAATAGTGATTTATATACATTTTGGGCTTATGATGAAAATCGCTTCCTGAATACGGAAGAGCATCCTGATAAAGTTGAAGATACAGATATTTTAATGGCGGATTTTGCTCAAAAGGCTTACGCCAAATATTATAAGCAAGAAATTGAAGCTGTTAAGCAAAAGCAAAAGCGATTGGAAAAAGAGTATAATCGTTTGGAACGTAGAAACGACAAATTGGATAAACGTAATGAACGTTATGCTGAAAAACAAAAAGATTACGATGCTCAAATTGAATTGAATGAAGAGAATAAAGATGATAATCAAATGAAAATGAGACAGTTAGAGATTATGTATGAGGGTTTAGATAGTCGTATCGGTGTTTTAGAATACCAATTAAACTCGGTATTAATTAGTAGTGACAAAGGATAGAATTAGGAAGTTAGAACTTAGATTACATATGAAAATCTCAATTCTTTTGAGCAAAGTAGGCAATTTGTGTACAAAAGATAAAAGTAACTATTCAGCATTTTGCGTTTAATCGGAGTTAAATCCGATTAAACGCAAAATATTACAAATACTTAATTTGGTTCTTTATGATTTTACGTGGTTTTGAATATTTTGATGCTAAGTAACGGCCCCGAGTCCTCGGGGCTGCCGAAAATATCACAAACTCATACGGCAGCTAAAGCAGCCGCTACTGTAAACCACATAGAATCATAAAGAACC
>JBGCFH010000239.1:0-19469 GCA_045106825.1 Saprospiraceae bacterium
TGCTGAAGGTATTTTAAATCAATTTATTTTCGTTCGTCCCGACAAAAATTTGATTATTGTAAGAATGGGCGATTATCCCGAAAATCGAATCAGAGTCAGTAATACAGAAAGCTACTGGATGGATAGATTTTTGGGTGTTGTGAGTGAAATGTATTAATGTATGACCGAGTTATACTCGGTTAAAAATATTAAAGGTTGTATGAAAAATTTATACAACCTTTAAAAAACCAAGTATAACTCGGTTGTACCTTATGCTGAACCATGCATCAAATACGCTTTCAGAAAACTATCTAAATCACCATCTAAAACCGCTTGAGCTTGTGAAGTTTCGTGAGCCGTTCGCACATCTTTAACCATTTTGTAAGGATGCAAAACGTAATTTCTAATCTGTGAACCCCATTCCACCTTTTGTTTTCCAGCTTCGACTTTAGCACGTTCAGCATTGCGTTTTTCTATCTCAATTTGATATAAACGAGACCGCAACATTTTCATAGCTTTTTCACGATTCAGGTGCTGTGAACGTTCTTCCTGACATTCAACTGCAAGTCCTGAAGGAGCGTGACGCAAACGAACCGCAGAATCTGTTTTATTAACATGCTGACCTCCAGCACCACTTGCTCTAAATGTTTCCATGGTCACGTCAGAAGGATTGATGTCGATTTCAATCGAATCATCTACCATTGGATAAACAAAAACAGAGGCAAATGTAGTCTGACGTTTACCTTGAGCATTGAACGGACTGATTCGGACTAAACGATGAACACCAGTTTCACCTTTCAAAAATCCATATGGAAACTCGCCTTTTATTTCAAAAGAAACATTACGATAACCAGCAACATCATCAGGTTGAATATTTAAAAAATTCAACTTTCGACCAGACTTTGAAGCCCACATTTCGTACATTCTCGATAGCATCATCACCCAATCGCAGCTTTCTGTTCCTCCAGCTCCACTGTTGATTTCTACAACACAATCAAGTTGATCTTCCGGCTCATTAAGTGCCGTTCGAAACTCGGTTTCTTCAAAAAGGACTAATGTATCTTGATAGATTTTTTCGACTTCTTCTTCTGAGCCTTCGCCTTCTTGTAAGAACTCCAGTAAAATATCTAACTCATCAACTCTTCCTTCTACTTTTTCATACAAATCAACCCACATTTTATCATAACCCATTTCTTTCAAAAGGGCTTCTGCTTCTTTTGGATTGTTCCAAAAGTTTGGACTGACAGAAATTTCTTGTTTCTCTTTGATTTTATTACGTCGGCTATCGACGTCAAAGATACCTCCTTAATACGTCCAATCTGGTTTTTAAGTTCTTTAATTGTTCTGTTGTCATTTTTTTATAATTGTGTGATTGTCTTGCCTTCGGCTGACTGTGTGATTGTGTGATTGTGTGATTGTGTTGCCTTCGGCTGATTGTTAATCGAATATTCGTAAAAAACAATCAGCGAAGCGACACAATCATACAATCAGCGAAGCGATACAATCATTTTATTTACTTCTCAATATCTAATAATTCTACTACAAAAACTAAAGTTGATTTTGGAGGAATACTTTGGCTTCCACGTTCGCCATAACCTAATTGGTAAGGAATGGTAAAGATATACTTTGAACCAACAGGCATCAAACTTACGCCTTCTGTCCAACCCGAAATGACTTGATTAAGCGGAAACGAAATCGGTTCACCTCTATCATAAGAACTATCAAAAGTTTTTCCATCAATGAAAGTTCCTTTGTAATGTACTTTTACTTTATCGGTTGCAGTTGGCATTTTGCCTTCACCTTTAGTAATCACTTTATATTGTAAGCCACTTGTCGTTGTGATTACACCTTCTTTTACTTTATTATCTGCTAAATACTTTTCATTTGTAGCAACTCGTAAGCTATCATTAGATTCAAAATAAGTTTCTAATATCGAAGTATATTGTTCTACCTCGAAAGTTGGCTGACCAACAAACTCATCGTTTACACCAGCAATAACTTTCTCAAAGTTAGCTTTTCCTAAATTACTTTGTATCAAATTAGCCCCCAACAAATAACCAAAACTCGTACTAACTTCCAACGGTAATGCTAAATCTTCTGGAACATAAGTCGTGTCTGCCATCATTTTATTCTGAATAGTCTGAGCATATTCCATCATAAATGTTTGGACATTCTTAGAGATAGAATCTAAAGATGATTGATCTGTTGCATTATCAAAAGCTCCACCTTCACGCATTCCTTTTCCAAAACCTGCTTGTTCCATTGAGGAAATTCCTTGTTGCTTCAAATAACTTCCCATTGATAATCCCAATGAATAAGAAACTGAATCAGGAACAGCAAACACTAAAGAATAAGGATTTTCTGTTTTAACAGCTTTTTTAGTTGGTTTACAAGCTACAATTGCCATCGAAAAAAGGATGACAAGAGCGATATTTATGTTTTTCATGTATATTTTTGACTAATTTATAAAGTGCAAATGTAGCGATTAAAAGGAAATTACCATGGTAAAAACTTGATAGCTTTTGTAAGCTTCATCAATAAGTTTTTAACAATTGAAGATAAATGGTCAAAAATTTAAAAATTAGTTGAGAAAACTGGCAACAAATAATCTACTCATTCTAACTTGTTCTTTTAAATTCCATCAACACAAAATAATTCTCAACGATAACGATAAATAAATTTATACCGATTTTCTAAAGTTTTATTTTGATGTAAAGTCTGTGGAGAATAATTGATTGGACTTGCTAAAATAGTCATCATTCTGATTTTTTGGTCAGTTGATGTTTTGACAAAAGGCTTATTATAATAATGTAAACTGGCATCATTAAAACCATAAACACCTTTTCCTAATTCTGCATAATTGATATAGAGTTCCAATATTCTATCTTTTCCCACAATCAATTCTAACTCAAAAGTGATAATTAACTCTAAATATTTTCTAAAATAAGTACGATGAGGCGTAAGGAACAAAGTTCTTGCTAACTGTTGTGAAATCGTACTTCCACCTTGAGCCGTATAACCGACCTCCTCATTTTTTGCTTTTGCTCTTTTTATCGCATCAATATCAATTCCATAATGTTCTCTAAAATTTCCATCTTCCAAATTGATTAAATCATCTTGAAATGATGAAGATATATTTCGCAACGGAACGAATGACGGCTTTTCTTTTTTAAAACCATCACGATATAACATTAACACCGTTTTTGAAGGATTTGTATTAATATAAATAGTAGAGAGAATACCGATTAATACAATAAAAATCAAATGAGCGTATAGCACAACTTTAGTAGCTAAACGAATCCAATACCAAAAATTTTTCTTTCTTTTTGGAGAAGTCGGTTGTGAATTTATAGCAACAAGATTTGTATCTTCTGTATTTTGTGGGTTATTTTCGTTTGACATATTCTATATTATTTGAATCCTGTCAGATTTTCAAAATCTGACAGGATTTTATATCATAGCACATAATATTTCATTATAAACAGACTACAATTCCTCTTGAGCTTCAGGACAAGCCATTTCAAAATCTTCAATCAATGTTTCGCCGAATCCACTATGACGTTGTTTTGTTTTCGTATAACAAGAACGCATACTGATTTCTGCCTTCTTAATTTTTGAGCTCAATTCAAACTCTAAATCAGGATCTTCCGCTATTTTACTTCTAAAGTCTAAAATATCTCTAAAGCAATCACATAACTCTACAACCGCTGCTTCTTCTGCTGACAACCCTGAATCTGCCGCTCCTTCTTCCTCTTCGCCTTGTGCGGTTTTGGTAACTGTCGTAGAACTGTCATCTAAGTTTTGACTTCTATTGCTGGTATCTTCGCCTGTATAACTAATATAAACAAAAACACCGACCATAATGAATATTAAAGCGATGATCGCTTTGAAAGCATTTGAATTACCCATAATAATGTATCACTTAAATTGTAAAAAATGTTTTATATAATCAATTGGTAAACAGACACAAATATAAATTTTTACTACTCGCTTTCCAATTTTTTTTAAAAGAAATATTAAGAGAAACCGAATAAAGCACCTAAAGATCAAAAAACTGTTCTAATTACTACAATTGAAACAGGTTTTATCTAAAAAATAGTATAAGTATTAGACTTTATTCTAAATAATTTCGTACGAAGCTAAATTATCTTTTATCGCTACTCTTTCCACGAGGTTTCGGGACAGGTTGTTAACAAAATACTCATGTAGCTAAGGCTACACTCCGTTTTTGTCGCCTCGATTAGCAATAAAATCTTAATTTCCATTCATTACTAAACTATTTTAGAATAAGGTCTATTTTAAAGTTTATTTGTACAGAATTTTTTAAACGTAAAATCTTCAGGTCTCAAGGCAGAATTTTGAACCTTTTAATTTTGATACATTTGCCCTTAACATTCATGTTTCGCTGATATTAAATTTAAAAATGAAAATATTACATTTTGCCTTGCAAAATAATCATCTCACGCAGATTTATGTAGATTTTTCATTAACAAAATCATTTTGTGAAGCAAAATTTAGCAATTGTGATTTCTATTTTACGCTTCAACGAAACATGAATTAACATTTATAATTCGTTTTATACTCATTCCAAATAAAATTCTACTATTCACTTTTATAATAGAATTTACTAACTTGCCTTATCAATTTTTAGGAATAAAACCAAATTAATAAAACCATATTTTATGCAAATTAAAACTTCATCTACCATTTACGATGCAATCATAGTCGGCTCAGGAGCTGGTGGCGGAATGGCAGCAAATCAATTGGCAAATGCAGGATTGAAAGTTGCTGTCGTAGAAGCTGGCCCTTTTTTCGACCCGAAAGACCTGAATACACAAACGCAACTCAAATGGCCTTGGGAATCGCCTCGTCGAGGTGCATCGACAACTCGTGCATTTGGTGATTACGATATGTCTTATGGCGATTGGGAAGTCGATGGCGAACCTTATACAAAAAAGGAAGGAACGGAATTTATGTGGTGGCGTTCTCGAATGCTTGGCGGACGGACAAATCATTGGGGAAGAATTTCACTTCGTTTTGGACCTGATGATTTTCAACATAAAAGTATTGACGGTTTAGGTGAGAATTGGCCAATTACTTATGATGATATTAAACCGTATTATGATAAGTTAGATAAAATGGTTGGTGTATTCGGTTCAAAAGAAGGTAGAAGAAATGATCCTGATGGTTATTTTTTACCAGCTCCAAAACCTCGTTTGCACGAATTGTACTATATGAAAGGTGCAAGAAAATCGAATGTTGATGTCATTCCTTCTCGGTTGTCGATTCTGACAAAGCGAATTAATAAAGATCGTGGCGTTTGTTTTTATTGTGCTCAATGTAGTCGTTCTTGCTTTGCGTATGCAGATTTTTCAGCAAGTTCAGTTTTTATAATTCCTGCTTTGAATGGTGGACAAATTGACTTGCTTACAGATTGCATGGTTCGTTCTGTCACGACTGATGATGAAGGTTTAGCGACTGGCGTTTCTTACATTAATAAAGAAGATAGAAGAGAATATGAACTGAAAGGAAAAACGGTTTTGTTAGGTGCTTCAGCGTGTAGTTCAGCTCGAATCCTGATGAATTCAAAATCAAAACAACATCCAAATGGATTAGGAAATAGTAGTGATGTTGTTGGTCGATATTTGCACGATTCTACTGGAGCGGGACGTTCTGCTTTTGTTCCAGCGTTGATGGATAGAAAAATCTATAATGAAGATGGAGTAGGAGGTTTACATATTTATTCTCCTTGGTGGTTGGATAACAAAAACTTGGATTTTCCGAGAGGTTATCACATCGAAGTTTGGGGCGGAATGGGAATGCCAGCGTATGGTTTTGGTATGCAAACGCACGAAATGAATAAATATGTAAATGGTCAAGTTGGTGGTTATGGCGATAAATTGCGGAAAGATGTCAAGAAATTTTACGGTGCTTTTATCGGAATGGCTGGTCGTGGAGAATCTATTGCAAAATATGAAAATCGTTGTAAACTTGACCCAGATGTAGTGGATCAGTTTGGAATTCCTGTTTTACAATTTGATTATAAATGGTCAGATTATGAGCGAAAACAAGCCAAACATATGCAAGATACTTTTGAGGAAATTATTCATAATATGGGCGGAATTGCGTTGGGCGATAAACCGACAAAAGAGCAAGATTATGGACTTTTAGCTCCTGGACAAATTATTCATGAAGTTGGTACAACTCGAATGGGAAATGATGCAAAAACTTCTGTTACCAATAAATATGGTCAATTGCATGATGCAAAAAATGTGTTTGTAGTTGATGCTGGTGTTTTTACGTCACAAGCGGATAAGAATTGTACTTGGACGATTATGGCGTTGTCGATGAGAACTTCGGAGTTTGTGATTAGCGAGCTAAAAAAACAAAACTTATAATTGATTATTCCAGTAGCGGCTGCTTTAGCTGCCGTATTTTACACAATTTACGGCAGCTAAAGCAGCCGCTACTGTGGCAATATAAAGAAATTGAATAGAAGAGAATCTTTTAAAACGATATTGTTAGGTACAATTGCTGGTGCGACATTGGCGACAACTGTAGGTTGTGAAAAAGATGTGCCTAAAGTTGAAAAACAGGCTGGTGAATTAGGTTTGTATGGTCGAACGCCGAAAGAAATTGAACGTGATAATGAATTGTTGAATCAAGTTTATTTTGATGAACAGGAATTGGGAACGATTGCGATTTTGGCGGATATAATTTTACCAGCGACAAAAACTGCTGGTTCGGCAACAGAAGCTGGTGTTGTGGACTTTATTGAGTTTATTGTTAAAGATTTACCAAATAATCAATTGCCGATTCGTGGTGGTTTGATGTGGTTAAATTCGGAATCAAATCGACGATTTAAAAAGACTTTTTCAGAATTAAATAATACACAACAAATCGAAATTATTGACGATATTGCGTATCCAGATGATGGAGGTAACAAACCTGAACTCGCTCCTGGAATCAAGTTTTTTGATAAAATTCGTGGTTTGGTTGTTACAGGTTATTATACTTCAAAAATGGGTTTGGAAGATTTGGGTTATCAAGGTAACAAACCGAATGTTTGGGATGGCGTTCCGCAAGATGTTTTGGATAAACATGGAATGAAATATGATGAAGATTGGTTGCCAAAATTCGTGGATCAAAGTAAGCGAGAGGTTCAAGCGGAATGGGATGAGGAAATGAATTTGATTACGTAGTTCCATAGGTAAAACCTATGGTTATTCATGTTGAACCTTTCCAAGGTTCTTTAAAATTAAATTGTACAAATGTCGATCTGGCAAATACACTTAAAATCGTTTGAGGATTATTTAATGTTAGAAAAAGGATTATCGAAAAATTCGGTAATGGCTTATCGTCGTGATGTGGAAAAGTTGGAGCAATACCTTGAAATCTTGGAGCTGGATTTATCGCCTAAAACGATTGAGTTAAAGGATTTAAAGGCATTTTTAGAATATTTGCATGAATTGGGTTTTGCAGCAACTTCACAAGCAAGATTGATTTCTGGATTGAAAGCATTTTTTAATTTTTTAGCATTTGAAAAAGTAATTCCTACTTCGCCGACAGATTTGTTAGAAGCTCCAAATCTTTCACGAAAATTGCCTGCTGTTTTGAATTTTGAAGAAATTGAACAGCTTTTAGCAGCAATTGATTTGAGTAAACCTGAAGGTCATCGGAATCGAGCGATAGTTGAAACGTTGTATGCTTGTGGATTGAGAGTCAGTGAGTTAACAAGTTTGAAGATTTCTAATTTATATTTGGATATTGGTTTTGTAAAGGTTGTAGGAAAAGGAAATAAAGAACGGTTCGTTCCGATTGGAGAAGATGCGATTAAGTATATTAATTTTTATCGTCAAGACCGAAATCATTTAAAAACGATTCATAATGACGATGTTCTTTTTCTAAATCGTAGAGGAAAACCATTGTCACGAGTGATGATTTATTACATCATTAAGGATTTGGCGAAAGCCATTAATTTGGAAAAAAATATAAGTCCGCATACTTTTCGACATTCGTTTGCAACGCATTTGATTGAAGGCGGAGCAGATTTGAGAGCGATTCAAGATATGTTAGGTCACGCTTCGATTACAACGACTGAAATTTATACACATTTGGATACCGCTTATTTGCGAGATACGATTTTAGCATTTCATCCATTGTATCAAACAAATCCTAAAACGACTATTTTAAAAGAAAATATTGACGAAAACTCAAAATTATGAAACAATTATTTTTACTGATTACACTTTGCACATTCGCAATGTGTTCACCGAAAACAGCCATAAAAATGGGTGATTATGAAGAATTAACAGGAAGAGTTAAACTGGAAAATTACGTTGATAAGAAAGTAACTTTTGTTGCTTCTCGCTGTAAAATGGAATATCAGCACATGCTGAAATCATCTATTGATGGAATTCCATCTTATATTTGTTTGGATTCAGATGCTGTCGGTCAAGTTTTAGCTTATTATAAAATGCCTTCGGATATTAAAAATGCAGATAATATTCGTTTTCGGGTTTTTGGGAAATTAGGAACAATATCGGGTGCCGGAAAAGGTGGCGGAACACATACGGAATATTATTTGGATTTGGATTATGTGGAATTATAGATTTCCACAGGTACAACCTGCGGTTACTCATATTCAACCTTTCCAAGGTTGGAAACAGTATAAAAAAACTCTGGAAGAGTTTAATATGAGTAACTACAGGTTGTACCTGTAGAAAAAACTAAGCATGCAACACATTAATAAACTGTTCCAAAACGCCCCAAGGATCTTCAACTTGTGGATAATGACCGATACCTTCTAATAATCTCAACTCAGCGTGCGGAACTAATTTTTTGAACATTTCCGCAGAATGACGACCAGAAATTGGATCTTCTGGGCCATTTATCATCAACATTGGAATAATAGCGTTTTGCATTCCGCCAACCCAACGAGCTTTATTTTTGACACGTTCATCCATGTACCAAATGATTTTATGAATCACACCTTTACCATTATTATAAGTCATTAATTCCCAAAAGTCATCGATTTCTTGAGCTGTCGGTGGTGTATTTTGACCAAAAATCGCATGGAAATTTCTACGTAAAGTAGCTTTACTGGATAACATTCCAACCCATTTTCCAATAGGTGACATCAGTAAACGCTGAATCAATCGAGGTCGATGTTCACCAGGAATAATTCCTCCATTCATAAAACAAACTGATTCAATTTCCCACGTTGCTGTGCCTTTTTGTTGTCGTTCCAATTGTCGAGCAATCAACTCTTGTGCAACTGTATCGCCATAATCGTGAGCCAAAATATGGAAATTGGTAATCCCTTTTTCTTTTAAAATATGTTCGTATAAATCAGCTTGGTCAAAAAGTGAATAACTGTAATTTTGTGGTTTGTCCGTAAAACCAAAACCCATCATATCTGGTGCAATCACATGAAAACGAGCGACCAATTCATCCCAGATTTTGTACCAATCATACGAAGCCGTCGGAAAACCGTGAATCAATAACAAATGTTCACCATTTCCATTTTCACGATAGAATACTTGATGTTTTTTGTAGGTTAAGTATTTTCCTTGTTTTTTCCATTGCTTTAAATTCATCCGACTTTGGTTTTGTTGGTTGATAATTGCATCAAAATAATACAAAATTGGTTATTCAACAAAACTAAATCAAAATGGATTCGCAAAACGCTCATCATTCGTCAACGTTTCATCCGTCAAGGTATGTAAGAAATTCGTTAAGTCTGTTTTTTCATTTTCAGTTAATGCAATTCCATTTTCTAAAATCGGAGAAAGTGTAGGAGATGACTCAATTCCGCTTTCATAATGATCAAAAACGGCTTCAATAGTATAAAAACGACCATCGTGCATATATGGCGATGTCAACATAATATTACGCAAAGTCGGAACACGAAATTTATTTAAATCATCGTCACGAGTTGTAATGTTTTTGCGACCTTCATCATTGAAACGATTAATCGTCAAACCATTATTAATATAGTCACTATTCGTAAATAATGGTTCTGTATGACAATCAGCACAATGTGTTAAAAACAAGCTATATCCACGTTCTTCGCTTTCGCTAAATGTCGTTTCGTTACGTTTAACTTGATCGTACTTTGAATTTTCGGAAATGATAGAACCTGTAAATTGAGCTAATGCGTAAAACAAATATTTGCTATTAATTTCTTCAATATTAAATGCTTTTTTGAAAAGTTTTGAATAAGTTTCATCTTGATTTAAACGTTCGACACATTCGGCTAAATCGTGATTCATTTCCACTGGATTTGTAATTGCATTCAACGGTGTAATCTCAATATGATTCGAGCCTCCATCCCAAAAAAAGTCTGAATACCAACGATTATTAAAAATAGCTGGTGAGTTTCGAGTACCAAATTGTCCATCAAAACCATGACTTAATTTATGATCAGCATGAGCAAATGCAACGGCTTGCTGGTGACAATCTGCACAAGAAATAGAATTGTCAACCGACAAAATCGGATCGTAAAACAAAGCTCGACCTAATTCAAATCCTTTTTGAGTCAATGGATTTTTTTCATAATCATAAACAGGTTCTCCAAACTCTTCAGGATTATAACCCAAAGGCATTTCACCTTCTTCGAGTTTATAATCATTACAACTTATGAAAAATATTAATATAGAAAGTAAAAAAAATGATTGTTTCATTATTTTGATGTTTGAATGTTCAACTGTTTGATTGTTCGAGTGTTTCGGAACATTTAAACACTTGAACAATCAAACAATTAAACATTAAAAACTACTCATTATGCACATGATTAATCATATGCATATCTTCATAATTTTCTGAAATAATTACAGAATTTGCGTTTGGCATCGTTACTGTTGGCGTTGCTTCTACATCAAAATCTACTGGATTTTTGAAAAACTCCGCCACATCAACCATATAATGAACCGTTGACTCTGAACCATTTACATTAATCATAGAACCAGTCGGAACATCTCTTTCGATTGTTTTAATGTTGTTGTTCGTAGCTGAACTAAAACCTCCAATATGATAAGTAATATCGGTTGCATTTGAAGTTGTTCCTTCTAATTTCAAGAAAATATAACCAGTGTTCCAAGACCAATACATTCCTTTTTCTGGTGCTAAAGCACCTTCTTGAGCACCTTCCGTATTTGATTGTGCATCAACGCCAAGAATAAAGTTTACTTTAGAATATTCTCCATTTGGAACATCTTGAATGTCAATATTTAAACTTTCAGTATTTGAAGCATCGACGATGTAGTAGCTATTTGGAACGGTGTAAGTTGTACTTCCATCTTCGTTTGATAAGACAACATTACTAACATAATATTTGAATAAATTTGCTGTGATAACATCTCCGTTTGAAGTTGTATATTCTTCACCAAGTGTAAAAGCCTCACTATCAAAAACGTGTTCAAATTCTAATGTAACCGTTCCTGTTTCTGATTTTTGCTCATCTGGCGTACAAGAAGCGATAAATAAAATACCGATAAATAACGCTGCAAAAATTGCTAATTGATTGAATTTCATGATTTTTAATTTTTTTTGTTATTAAAATAATAGGAAGTAAATTCTGTTTGAAAGCCAAGTATAACTTAGCTCTACGTTTTTAAAATAAATACGTAAACGAAGCCATAATTCGACCTCGATTTTCTAACTCTCCATCACTATAATTTTGCGAAAGCGGCATTTGCCAATTTACACCAAAAGAATACTGATTGTAAGCAGCTTCTACACCAACTAAACTGTATGTTGCATTTCCACCAGTTCCGATTTGTTCGTAATTGTAATGAGTATCTTTCTCCAAATGTTCAAAACTTGCACCGATATAAGGTTGAAAAGCCAAGTTTTCCATACGTTGTTGATACGCCAAAAAAGCCATTCCATTGAACTGATTACCAAATTTATATTCTCGACTTTTGTTTTCCGTTGTTAAGCGATAATTGGCATTAGCCGAAAACACAAAACCTTGAATCTGAACAGTATAAACCATATTAAATAAAGCATCAAATGAACCAGTTCCTAATCGGAAATTGGCTGGAATATCCTGAAAAAGTTCTTCTTCCATAAAGTCGCCAGTTGGTAATTTTGCACCAGTTCCGACCATAAAATGATGACGGAAAGTTTTGGTGCTATCAATCGTATTCATAATCGTATAATTTGCCAAAATCGACGCATCGCCGATTCCGTGCAAGGTTTGATTACTGAAAGTTCGATGATTGATATTGTATGGCAAAACACCAATTAATTGCCAACGTTGACCTAATGCAACTCTTCCCCAAAGGTTATTTTGAACAAAATAATCTTGTATATTGTCATTTTCATATAACGGATTAATGTTTTCATAACTTTGATACATTGTTCGTAAACCGATAAAACTGCGTTGATAATGTGGCAAAATTCCTAACGTATTACCTGCACCAGAACAGCCGCAAATGTCGCACGCAAAAGTTGATGTTGCTACCAACAAAGTGATAGCAATGAAGAGGCTTCTCATTGAAAATCGAATTACGAGTTGTCTGTTACGAGTTGACTCAACTCATAACTTGAAGCTCATTAAAAAATTGATGATTTTTGAAAAATTGAATAATAGGATATTGGTGCAATTCATGGAATTACATCAAATATTATTCATTATTGTGTTATTGAATTAACCTAATTCGGGAGGTGAATTAGTTGGAGTTTTGAATCCTTGATTATCCGTTAATAATTTACCGATAGGATTTTTTAATTGATTAAAAATTGTTGGAATTGAAAAATTGAAATCTTGAATAATTAGATTTGTTTTTTCCCAATCTAATGTTGGAACAAAGTGATTGTTCGTAGAATTGTCGGTATTATTTTCAACGATTATTTTTTGAACATAGCATTTTCCTTGACAAGTTCGTTCGCTGATTTTGTCAAGAATATTATCGTTTTCACAATAATTGGCAGCGATGTAAGATTGATTCGCTTGAAATAAGGCAATGTAAACCGCTTCTTTGACTGTAATCAAAGAAATTAAAATTAACAGTGATGTTGCTAAAATGGTTTTCATATTAATCATTCTTGAACGCAAATATATAGACGAAATTGATAATAAAAAGTGTTTTATATCACTTTTAACGAAAATCATTCGATTTTCGTCCAATGATTTCTATCTTTTTTCTAATCACCTTTTGAGTTTAACTATAAAATTGATAATTTGTCACCGATTAAAGTCATAAGTAAGAGGTAATAAGTTTTCATTGATTGACTTATTACCTCTTACTTACTACCTATTACTTAAAGAAAATGATGGACAAAACAAATAACACAGAAAATCCTCAAGATGATAAAACGGCTCGTATGAATAAGTTTTTTGAGGAGATGAATATGAAAATTGAAGCGGAAGAAAAAGGTATTCCGCCAGTGGAAAAACCAAAAACGCAAGTTCCGCCAAAACGAAAATCATACATTGATGAATTAAATGATACGAAGAATAAAGTCGATAATTTGCCACCGATTCCGCCTCTTGAAGAAAAACAAACGTTCTTAGAGGCATTACAAGAATTGAAAAAGGAACTTGATCCCAAAGCCGATAAATTAATGGATACAACGATTAATAAATCGAAAGAACTATTCACGAAAGTGGAATCAGAAGCTAAGAATTTGTTCAACCGCTTTGATAAATATACAGATAGTTTAGAATCTAAAATGAAAAAGCGTGAAGAAGAGTATGAACGATTGAAGCAAGAACGTCGTGAAAAACATAATCCTGCGGATTCTCTTTTTGAAAGTGCTGGTGGACTTTTTGATAAAGCCAAGAAGTTTATGGAAGGCGAAGAACAAAAAGAACAGGCTAAAGATGGCGAAATAAGAATCATTCAACCAAATCCTAAGCCTAAAAAGCCAAATCCTAATGATAAAGTTTATGGTTTTGAAGATTTGGACGGAGATGGAAATCCGTTTATTGATGATGCTATTATAGAAAAATAGCAGATTCTATATTTTAAAGTAACGAACAAATGGTTCATTGAATAATTTTTGCCAGTAGCGGCTGTCTTTGTTTGAAATTGTTTACGGCAGCTAAAGACAGCCGCTACTCGCAACTCGTAATCCACAAGGAGAACAAGTATATTAAGACTTAATTCAACTCAAATTATCAATCCTCATCAGAAAATCCCGTTAAAAGTCACCAAAATAAAATAACTTCATGTAGCTTTGTACTTATCATAGTTCTATGTTGTATGATGGATTTTGTAGTGTTAATTTCCAAATCTTCACACAATTATAATTTTATAATTCATAATTTTAATAATGGGCATTTTAGAATACCTTTTACTGTTTTCATCAGTGTTGATTGGTGGTGGTTTAGCGTTTTACTTGCGTCGAAATGATAGAAACTTAGTCCAATTATTGTTATCATTTAGTGGTGCTTATATTTTAGGAATCACGTTTTTGCATCTTGTACCTGAAACATATCATGGAAATTCACAGATTGGATTTTTCGTACTTGTAGGCTTTTTTATTCAATTATTATTAGAACAACTCTCACGAGGCGTAGAACATGGACATATTCACGCATTCAGTAATACCAACACTTCTGCGGCTTTTGCCATAATGGTTGGTTTGTGTTTACACGCTTTTATCGAAGGTTTACCACTGGATTTTCATAATCACGATCATAGTATTGCGATAGAAGTTGTGGACGACAATCATCACAATCATGCACACGAACATGATGAACATAATCATTCAGAAGATAATCACGAAGGACATGATCACGCCGAACATAATCATTCAGAGGATAAGAATCAGAAGAAAAAAGGTGGAATAAATCATCTTTTGTTTGCCATTGTCTTACATAAAATCCCTGCTGCTTTTGCTTTAGGAATTTTATTATTATTATCAAAATTCAAGGAGCGGACAGTTATCATTTATTTAGCTATTTTTGGTGCAATGTCGCCTTTAGCTGCTGCAATTGGTAGTTATTTGAACAGTCAAGGCATGCTTTCCGCTTACGCAATTTCCGCAATTATGGCAATTGTTATCGGTTCATTTTTACATATTGCAACAACAATATTATTTGAAACTGATACGAATCATAAAATTCCTGTTAATAAATTAATAGCAATTTTGATTGGTTTAGGAATAGCGATTTTGACGGTTCAGGTTGGGCATTAATATTAAAAATTCGCTCTATTATCAATCAAGTATAACTTATTCAAGGGCAAACGTATCAAAAATTACTCACGCAGATTTTATATTATTTACTTTGTAAATTGTAGTTTTATTGATAAGTCAATCGTAACTACGCAGCATGATTAATATTCTGCGTTTAATTGGGTTAAAAACCCAATTTTTTAGATACAAAAATGCTAAGAAGCACTCGATTTTTAAACTTTCGAGTATTACTTGACTATACAACATCTATAAAATCGGGTTTTTAACCCGATTAAACGAACAATTTTATAGAAGCTGAGTAGTTACGGTCAATCAAAGTATCTGCAATAATCTACATGAGTATAATATTTCAACTTGTTGAAATACTTTAATGATAATTAGAATCATTTTGATGCGTTTGTCCTTAGAGCATGTCTAAATTTCTATTGGCTGAAAATAAATTTTAGACAAGCTCTTAACTTATTCCTATTTCAGGAATAAATTAATATTTTTTTGTCATGAATGCACAAATAATTATTTGTAAATCAATTATTTATCTGTAAAAATTTGTGTATTCGTAGCTATCAATTTTATACTGAGAAGGGAATAATTTTATATTACAACCAAAAGCGATTATGAAAAATTCGACTCAAAGAGGAAGTTGGTCACAATTTATAAAAATGCTTGGCCCAGGATTGTTATTTGCAGGTTCAGCCGTTGGTGTCTCACATTTAGTACAAGCAACAAAGGCTGGTGCTGGTTTTGGGTTTGGCTTATTGTGGCTGGTGATTTTGATACATTTAGTCAAATATCCGTTTTTTGAAATCGGTGCAAGATATGCTTCTTCAACTGGAAAAGATTTGATTTCGGGTTATAAAAAAATGCACAAAAGCTTTTTGTATATTTTTGCAATCATAACCGTTGCGACCATGTTTATTATACAAGCCGTTGTCACAGTTGTCACGGCAAGTTTAGCGATTAATTTGTTTGGGATATTTGAGTCACCTGTCACTTGGTCAATTCTTCTACTGGTCATTTGTATGGCTTTATTGATTATTGGAAAATATAGCTTATTAGATAATTTAATGAAAATTGTCATTGTGGTTTTAACGATTTCGACCTTCTTAGCGGTTGTTTTAGCATTAGGAAAAGAAGAAGTCACGACACCAAGTTTAACATTTGATTTGCCTTTAGCAGAGATTGGTTTTTTGTTAGCGGTTATGGGTTGGATGCCTGCACCATTGGATTTATCGGTTTGGCATTCTATCTGGACAACTGAAAAACAAAAAGCTACAGTCGAAGATTTTAATTACAAACAATCGTTATTAGATTTTAGAATTGGTTATATTGGAACGATTATTTTAGCGGTTTTCTTTTTGTCGTTAGGTGCGTTGATTATGTTTAATTCGGGTGTAGAATTTTCATCAAAAGGTGCTGTTTTTGCTGGTCAACTGATTGATATGTACACTGTTTCGTTAGGAGATTGGGCAAAATGGTTGATTGCTATCGCTGCATTTACAACGATGTTTAGCACAACCTTGACTTGTCTTGACGCAATGCCGAGAGTCATGGCACGTACAACAACTTTAATCTTAGATAAAACCGAAGAACCTAAACAATTCTACTGGATTTGGATTATTGCATTGGTAATTGGTGCTTTGATTATTTTACAATTCTTTATGACTTCAATGGCAAATTTGGTCTTTGTTGCTACTATTTTATCATTTTTAACAACGCCCTTTTTTGCAATTGCCAATTATTTATTAATAAATAGAAAAGAAGTACCAGAATACGCTCGACCTAATCGAACTTTTAAAACATGGTCTTTGTTTGGTATTCTCTTTTTGATAGGTTTTGGTGTACTTTACCTATCTACATTATTTTAATTGGTGCTTTGATTCTTTTTGTGGAAACGCTCAAAATTCAAAATAATAAAAACCTTTGGTTCATTGACAATTTTTGCCAAAAGCAAAAATTATTGTTTTACGTAGCGACTGTCTTTAGCTGCCGTAAACAATTTCAAACAAAGACGGCAGCTAAAGACAGCCGCTACTGGCAAAAATTGTCAAACAACCAAACCTTTCAACGATGGTATTTGATTGAAAATTAATTGACTACTGAATACCATCGTAATAGATTTCATTTTTTTACAATTTTTATCAAAAACCACATTTTTTTTCAGAAAACCTTCTTTTAATTAATGTAATTTTGTGGTTTAATTTAACAGTAGAGTTCACAAAGGATTGATGCAAAGTTCGCAAAGAAATTTTATTACAATATGGAGAATAAAGAAGATAATAAGGGCAACGAACAACAGAATACGAATAGTCAAGAGGAAACTGTAAAGGAAGAACCAAAGTCAAAAAAAGAGGAAAAGTACATGGATTTTTACATTCATTTACGAAAGCGAATTGATACACAAATCAAAGATAAAAATAACGATTCGCCAATTAATAAAGCGATTAATTTACTAACGGTTTTACCTGATTTATTTCATTTGAATATCAAATTATTATTTGATGGAAAGGTGAAAGCAGAGAAAAAAGGGGCAATTTTAGCTGCAATTTTATACGTTATTTCGCCTATTGATTTGATTCCAGATATTTTGCCAGTATTTGGTTGGTTAGACGATTTGATTGTAATCACATTAGGTTTGAATACGCTTTTCGATGATACTAAAGATAAGTACATCAAAAAGGCAGCAAAAAAATATTGGGCAGGAGATTTTCCTGTTTTTGAATTAACACATCATATTATTGATGTCATTAATCATACCGTCGAGTTTTTACCTCGTCGAATCATGAAAATCGTAAAAGATTTGTTGAGAGGAAAATAATGTAATTGACATTCAAATCTGTAAATTCTGACGTAATCGGAACAGTTGAACACTCAAACTGTATTGTCACCAATACTTTATTCTGAAGGATACAACTCCTCTAATTTCTCCGCACTTACTTTTTTCTCACCTGTTTCTAAGTAATGTTTGTAGGACAAAATACCTGTTCTCAAACCTGTTTTTTTTAATTGCTTTTCCATGATTCCTGTTGCTATTCCGATATTTGCTCTAAATATAAAGACCGTTCCTAAGTATGTTTTTCCATCTTCCCCTTTTCTGACAACCCAAGTATTATATGTTTTTGCAGGAAATCCTTTTGATTCATAAACATCATAAGTAAACGCTCGGTAATCGCCACATTCTTTAAAATCAATAATTTGTTCTTTAAGTTCAACGGTCTTTCCTTGAAAATCCAATTCACATTGTCTTGTTGCACCTAATCCTGTTGTGAGATTGCCACTTATACCTTCTGAAGATTTGACGCTTTTAACAATTTCTGACACGTTCACGAAGTTGCCAGCGACTTCATTCCATACTTCGTCAACTGTTTTATCAATTGCGACTTCTTCATATAAAACATGGAATTTTTTCTTATTAATAATTCTTCTGTTTTCGTAACCACCATTTGAAGGATTTATGTTTTGTGCTGTTACGTTTATCGTCATTAATAAGATTGCTGCTACTATTAAATATATATTTTTCATCATTTTGTTTTAATTGTTATATGAATCTCACGTCTCATATCAATTCACTATCGAGGATATAGCTCATTTAATTTCTCAGCAACGACTTTTTTCTCACCTGTTTCCAAAAAGTGTTTATAGGTCAAAACACCATTTCTTAGAGAACCTGATTTGACTAATTGTTTGCCCAATAGACCAGTCAAGATTCCGATATTTGCTCTAAATATAAAGACTGTTCCTAAGTACGTTTTGCCATCATCGCCTTCTCTGACAATCCAAGTATTATATGTTTTTACATTGAGCGGAGAACCTTTTGACTCGTAAACATCATAGGTAAATTCACGGTGATTGCCACATTCTTGAAAATCAATGATGCGTTCTTTTACCTCAATTGTTCTACCTTGAAAATTGATATTTAAATAGCGTTCTGCACCGATTCCTGTGGTCAGATTTCCGCTAAGGCAACGAGATTCGTTGATGCTGTGAGCGATTCTTTCGGAGTTCACGAAGTTGCCTGAGACTTCGTTCCATACTTCATCGACGGTTTTATCAATAACCACTTCTTCGTATAAAACGTGGAATTTCTTGTTGTCAATAATTCTTCTACTTTCATAACCGCCATTTGACGCATTTACATTTTGTGCATTTGCATTTCCCATAACTAATAGTATTTTAGACTTTATTCTAAATAATTTGGTATGAAGCTGAATTATCTTTTATCGCTACTCTTTCCACGAGGTTTCGGGACAGGCTGTTAGCAAAATACTCATGTAGCAAGGCTACACTCCGTTTTTGCCGCCTCGATTAGCAATAAAATCTAAATTCCCATTCATTACGAAACC
>JBGCFH010000024.1:0-8113 GCA_045106825.1 Saprospiraceae bacterium
GACGTTCTACGCAACCAACAAAAAAATAAACAAATATTTTCTAACATTAAATTCATGAAATATGAAACAATTTTTCGCTTTCCAGACGATAAGTTCACTTGTACTCATCTTATTTACTTTTTCAGCTTTCGGTAATAAAACAAGTAAAATTAGTTCCTCTTTTAAGACTTTACAAGGAGGAAGTGAAGCCGAATATTCTATTGAAAACCCTACTATTACAGGAGCAAATCAATATGTAGAATTTGACATTAACATTGCTTCTTTACTAAATAATGAAGATTTTTATAGCGGAGAAATTTTTATATCTTACAATTCGCTTACATTTGGAACTAATATTGCTTCAAGCGGGCGAATAACTTTAACGAAAGGAACAGTCATTACTGCACCAAATTACACGCTAACCTTTACTGATGTATCATCGGATATGATAAAAATTGTGGCTGAAAGTACACCTAACGCTTCAAATTATTATACACTTTCAACGCAATCAGAACAGCTAATTCACTTTAAAATTGATATTACAAACCTATCGGGAAATACCGATATTGAATTTGAAGAATTGACTATGCAAGGGCTAAGTGAGTTTTATGATGCTACACTTGGTTCAGGACAACCGTTTGAAACGATTTATGCTGATGATGAATTAGACATAGATATAAATGGTATTGTTTGTAACTGTACACTTTCAAACAATACAAGTAATTCATGGTATTATAAAGGAATTTCAAAAAGTATTGATTATCAACAAGATGTATATGTTTTTCGATTAAATACTTACCAATCTTACACAAGTCAGTTAAATAACTCAGTTGTTGATAAAATAGAATTTCACGGTGCAACAGGATTAAAATATAATGTTGTTTATTTCAACAAAAATTCATCACAGACAGATAGAAACTCTATAATCAATCAGATACGAAATGAAAGTGAATTTGACCTTGAATTTCCTGCTGTTACAGAGTTTTCAAGCGATGATTATACTCAAAAAAAATGGATGTTTTCAAACGATGTTATTAATATTGTTTTTCATAATCCTGACCCTACACAATACACTGTACAATACATTGCCAATAAATACAATCTTAGTGTAGAACATGAACCATCTGCTACACTTCCAAAAGGGATTAATAGTTGGACTTATGCCTTCAAGATTAACCCTGTGGGTTGTAATTGCCAAAATGCAATAGATATAGCAAGAGAAATTTATCAAAATGAAAATACAATTATCAAAATCGCTGAACCTTGGTTAGAACCAAGTCGAGAAGCTACTACAACTAACGACCCTTATTTTTCAGACTCTTGGCATATTGATAATACAGGACAATGTCTTGGTATGTCATCAACAGGCAATAATTCCGGTAACGGTACTACTAATGCTGATTGTAATATTGAAGCTGCTTGGAACTTAGGATATACAGGAAACGGAATAAAAGTAGCTGTTATTGATAAAGGTGTTTATAATAATAACCATCCAGATATTTCTTCTAAGTATATTAATGGATATGATTTCATAGATAATGATAATGATGTAACAACATGTTCGGGTACAACAGGAGGACATGGACAAGCTTGTGCAGGATTAATAGCTGCAATAGCTGATAATAATGAGGGAGTTGTAGGAGTTGCATATGATGCTCAAATAATACCAATAATTACATGGCTTGGAACTGCTTATAAGGGTTTTCAACATGCTCTTAATACTGCTAATGCTGATATCGTAAGTTGTAGTTGGGGTTGGGAAGGTGGTCCTTCGCAAGCAATTGAAAATGATATAGCCTTATGTAAATCTTTAGGAAGAGGTGGAAAAGGAATTATAACTGTTGTTAGTGCAGGCAACGAAAATTCAAATACTACAACTTTTTTCCCAGGTTATTTAGATGATGTTATAGGTGTAATTGCCACAAATCCTGATGACACAAGAAAATCGTTTTCTGATGGTTGGGCAACTTGGGGAAGTAATTATGGACCAAAACATGATATAGCAGCACCAGGTACTCATCTTATTTCTACCGACCTTGTAGGAGGAAGTGGATATAATATTGTAAATAATGGATGTTCAGGAGCAAGTAATTTGAATAATAATTATACCTATTTTAATGGTACATCTTCTGCAGCTCCTATTGTCGCAGGTGCTTGTGCTGTTGTTTTATCTTCTAATCCTAACCTAACTGCTACACAAGTTCAAAATACCTTACAAAATACCGCAGATAAAGTTGGAGGATATAACTACAATGCAGTTTCCACAGGACGAAGCCTTGAAATGGGATTTGGAAGAGTTGATTTTTATGATGCTGTTTTGACCACTAACACAACAAGTATTGAAACCAATAATGCGTTTAAGATTTATCCAAATCCTTCAAGTTCTTATAGTGTTATAGAATTTTCATTAGAACAAGCAAATGACGTTAGTATTATAATTCGTGATTACTTAGGCAGAGAAGTTACAACGCTTATCTCTAATCAGTTTATTCCGGCCAATCATTCGCAGACCTATCACTTAAATACTTCCAACTTATCGAATGGCTTGTACTTTGTGACACTTCGAGTAGGAAACACACCTCAAACTTTAAAACTAACCGTAATACAATGAAAATAGCCTACTTTTTAATATTAAATATTGTTTGGATTGGGTTTTGTCAAGCCCAATCCAATACTTTTTTCAAAACGTACAGTACAAGTAATTCAGTAGGGAATAGTGTAGTATGCACACATGATAATGGTTATGCCTTTTTGGGCAGTACTTATGAAATCTATAATAATTCTAATCTCTACTTAGTGAAAACGGATGAATTTGGTGATACACTTTGGACAAAAATCTACAATATGCCATATTTGGACGTAGGTTTTTCTATTCAAGAAACTTATGATAATGGGTTTGTTCTTGCAGGACAAGTTGGAGAACCTGATACGATTTCAATCGGTGCTTCTGACATCTATATGCTAAAGACAGATGAATTCGGTGATACTATTTGGACTTTTACGACTAATTTAGGTATAGGAGATAAAGCCTATTCAATAAGACAATTGATAGATAGTAGCTATGTAGTTACAGGTGTGGCAAACGAAAGTGTAAACAGCACAAATAAAAACTCTTTTTTATTGAAACTTGATAAAAACGGGCAATTACTTTGGCAGCACATTTATGAAAATTACAGTAGTGGAAAATCGGTAATTCAAACACTTGATAATGGTTTTATTGTTTGTGGACAATATGGTTTATTTAACAATACGGCGGTTTATTTGATTAAAACAAACAGCTTAGGTGATACTATTTGGACAAAAAAAGGCGGATTAGGATTTCAATATGGAAGAGGTGAAGACGTTGTGCAACTTTTTGATAGTAGTTATATTGTAACAGGAAGTGTGTATAATAATTCTAATCAAGATGTATTTGTTTCTAAAATTGACAAAAACGGGAACTTAATTTGGACAAAGCAATACGGAGGAAACGAGGACGATTATGCAAATGCTATTCATTTAGTTGAGGACAATGGTTTTATCATAGCGGGTGATACTTATAGTTATTCTGTTGGGCAATTTTACAATGCTGATATTTGGTTACTTCGTTTTGATGAAAATGGTGATACATTGTGGTCAAAATCTTATGGAAATACCGAAAATAATCAAGCAACCGATGTAAAATCGTGCCCTGATAAAGGATTTATTGTAACAGGCAGTTCAGGAACTACACCTAATGCTTTTTTACTGAAAATAGATAGCTTAGGAAATTCACCTATTATTTCATCAACAAGTATAATTCAAGAAAAGAAAGGTTTAGAATTTAATATCTATCCTAATCCAACGAGCGAAATAATTACAGTTGAGTTTAATGCTTCTTTAGGATATTCTGATGTAGTTTTTACAATTCATGATTATTGGGGCAGACAAGTAAAACAATTTAAAGAAAAAAAAGATGATAATATTTTTCAATTCGATGTTAGTTCTTTAGAAAAAGGAATTTATTATTTGACCATTTCTCATGATAATAAAATCTTGATGACAAAACATTTTTTAAAACAATAAGGTTTGCGTAGAACAAAAGCAACAACGGTCATAGCGGCTAAACGCCGCTACGACGTGGTTGCAAAACGTTGGGCGCAAGCAATGAAAAATATAAACAAAATCAACAAGATGTTTTCAGAAAATTATCCAAATATAGATTGGTGGATAAATACTCAAGGTTGGATAGAATTAGGAACTGATAATAATAGTGACTCTTGGGTGAGAATATTAGATACAGGTGGAATGTATTGGGAAGACGAAACATCAGATTCACTTGATGACGCATTGAGAGCAGCCGATAAATGGTTAAGCTATGAAATAGATGATAGATTTGGAGAAGAACCACCAAGAAAATATGATAAAAAGCAAAAATGAACCTAATCAAATTAGAACAGTACCTCGAAAATTATAAGAAAAACTTCGAGAAAGTACACAAAGAGGAAATTTACAAGTGGGAAGCTGTAAAACTGTTTCAAGAAAATTTTGATATAGAAACCAAAGACTTTTACAAGAACTTGGAAAAATCTTTAGCTAAAACATCAAATTTATTGAAGTCGGGTAATTATTATGCGCTAAAAATGCTTTTAGATAATGCGAGAAAATCGCCCGAAAAAGTAAGAAAATGCTTCAAGGAACTTTATGATGAAAGCCTTGATATTCCATCAAAAATTGAGAAGTTCCGAACTGATTTCACTCAAATAAGTGAAGCAAACTTTCCCGAAGAAAACCTAAATCATTATCAAGACCATAGAGCAATAGTAGTTTATTTGACATTAAATTATCCTGAAAGATATTTTCTGTATAAATTTGGAATGTTTAAAGATTTCGCAAAAAAAATCGAATATAATTATAAGCCAGTTGGTGGCAGAATAGAAAATGTGACACATTTCAAAGAACTTTGTAAAAGAGTAAAATATCACATCTCAAATGACCAAGAATTGATTAGGCTTCACAAAAAAAGGCTTGATAAAGATTGTTATTTTGATAGAAACTTACATATACTCACGCAGGATTTTATTTATGCAGTTGTTAGGCATTTGGGCGATTTAGAGGAAGCAAATACTTTTAAAGTGAATGAAATAAAAGATTCTAAGCAAAAGCATGAAAACCAGATAGTATTGGCGAAAAGTTTAGAAATCACAGAAAATAAAGTAAATTTCAAACCCAAAATGATTAACTTTATTGAAAATAATGTCGAAAATAAGAGAATTGGAGATTTGGGCGAAGAATGGGTTGTCAAGTATGAACAAGAATATTTGATAACAAACGGAAAAGTCAAATTAATGAAGAAGATAAAACACGCTTCAAGAGAAAAAGGTGACGGATTAGGTTATGATATTCTGTCTTGTGACTTAGATGGAAAACCTAAATTTATTGAAGTCAAAACCACAAAAGGAAGAGCGAATACAACATTTTATGTAACTCGTAATGAACTTGAAAGAAGTAAAATTGAAGGTAAAAACTACTTTCTTTACAGACTTTATGACTTTGACGAAGTAAATAACCACGCAAAATTATTAAAAATACAAGGTGATTTGAGCAATTTATGCGAAACACCAATAACATACAAAGTGAACATAAAATAATAAAATAATAAGCCTGCGCCCAACAAAAGCAACATCGTCCAGCCGTGGCAAAAGCCACGTCCGTATCGTTGTTGCGGGACGTTAGGCGCAATAAAAACGAAGAATAGGGGTATTCATCAATTCAATTGTCATAAAATGAAAAACTAATCATCAGAAGCAAAATAATAAATGGAAACTGAAGAATGGATAGGATTGCTGCTTTACATGTTTTTGTTCGCAAATGCACTACTATTAGGCTTATTATTTTTGACAATTAAATCTGAAAACAGAAAAGCTAACATCTATCTTGGATTATTTTTATGGAGTATTGTTCTCCAAATTTTTAATGATTTCCTTTCGGAGTTATCCGTTGAAGAAGAATTTGGAATTTCATTTATAATAGAACCATTCCTTTTTTATCTGTTATTTCTGTTTTTCTACCTGCACAAAACCATCAATCAACCAATTAAAAAATGGTATTATCTACTGTTTATTCCAGGCATATTTCATAATGTTTTGCTGCACTTTGATGGTTTGTTTTTGACCGAAAACGACATGACAATTTATGAAACCTTCTTTTATTTTATGGAAATTGGATTGATAGTTTATGCTTTTAGAATTTTACAAAATCATCAAAAAAAGATTAGTGATTTTTATTCTGATTTGGAATATAAATCGCTTTCGTGGTTGAAAAGTATTTTTACACTTGTCATTCTAATTCATTTTTCCAACTTTAGCACTATTGTTTTTGATTTATCAAATGTGGAATTTATAGAATATGTAACAGAATATACGTCTTTCGGATTATTCGTATTTTTGCTTTATTGGATTGCTTATAATGGTTTTTCGCAATCTGAAATTTTTAAACAACGCCTTTTTTTTGATAAAAAAAATAATGTCAATATTGAAGTATCAAATGCAGAAAAAACAGAGGAAACGATTTTAGAAAAGGCTATTCAAAAGCCTGATGAAGTTGAAAAACAAGTCTGTAAAGAAGAATTAATTTGTTCCGAAAAAGACCTTCAACAATTTAATAAAATCAAATCACAAATTCAGCAACAAGAACTATTTACCAATCCAAAACTTAATTTACGCATCTTATCAGAAGCATTAGATTTAAAAGAAAAGGAATTATCTCGCTTAATTAATGAATGTGGAAAAGTCAATTTTTATCAATTTATCAATGAATTTCGCATAGAAAAATTCAAACAATTACTACAATCGCCTAAAGCCAATCAATTAACTTTCTCGGCATTAGCTACCGAAGCAGGCTTTTCTTCAAAATCAACCTTTTATGCCGTTTTCAAAAAATTGGAAGGAATGACACCAAAACAGTATGAAAAGTCCTTAAAAAAGTCTATTTAGAAGCAGTCGGACTTGTTGAAAGCAGAAATAAGCAATTTACAGGCAATTTTAAAGTTCATTTGCAAGAGATATATTTCCATTGGTTTTAATGGTTTAATTAACTGCACTCACGCAGATTTTAAAAAATGAAAAATGAAAAATCAATTCGTTGCTTTATTATTTCTTGGATTATTAGCTACCATATTTATTCTTGAATCTTGTGAAAAAGAACCTCCTTTCATTGATTCAGGAAGAACCGCACTCGACCATGCCTATGAATGTGAAGCGGTTTTAGGTCCACTTCCAAAATTTAGTTGTGCCGATGCTATTGAAGTGCCTACTACTAAAAATGGTGTTCCTGTCACTTTTCCAGCAGGAGAAGAAGGTTCGGGCAGCATGAACCCAAACGATTGTGACCATCCGTGGGCATTTGGTATGGCTTGTCAAACAGGCAATAAAGTTGGTCGTTACCAAGGCTTAAACGCTGATGGTACTGAAAATTCAGACGTTATATTTATCACCTTTTGCAGAGATGGCGGCTTAGGTGTGATTGGTCATAAATTATCTACGGGCGAAACCTGTTTCTTTTCTATTGTTGACGGTGGCGACGCTGATAATGCACCGAAACCAATTGAAGATGGTTATAATGAAGCATGGATGACACCAAGCGTAGTAGCTGCTGACAACTGCCAAAATTGCCACATGGGAAGCCCTTTTATTCATACGCCTGCGGTTGACCAATTGACAAATCCTGCTAACCCAAACGAGCTTTTAGTGCCAATGACAGGCAATCAACCATATACAGTTATTGGGCAAGAATTTCGACAACCATATACTAACACGGACATTCAAAATTCTTGTACATCGTGCCACCGTCCACAGTGTACGCAACATTTTGAAAACTATCCTTTAGACGAATTGCTGATGCCGCCACCTTTTCAGAATGCTACCGATTTTGACCATAGTAATATCTCAAATGCAGATAGACAGGCAATTAGAGATTGGTGTAATACACTAAATTTATAAAAATACTGCGCCCAACAAATGCAACAACTGCCAGCCGCAGCAAAAGCTGCGGCCGTCGTTGTTGCGGGACGTTGGACGCAAGCAAAAAATACAACAAGCAAAAAAATGAAACGAGTTGAACAAAAAAAAGCAACCTTTTTACAATATGGAATTGAAGAAAATACAGCAATAAAACT
>JBGCFH010000240.1:0-4176 GCA_045106825.1 Saprospiraceae bacterium
AATAAAAGATTCTCCTATCTGTTTAAGTTTTGGTAAGTAATTTTCCAAATGAGCTTTAACAGCAGAAAAATCGTTTATATCAATATTTTTCGCAGGAAAAGTTGAAATCAACCATAAATTACTCCAATTTGCTTTATAACGTTCGATATTTCTACCTTTAAGCATTTTCTTAATAATTTCCGCACTTTTTGGGTCAGCATTTACCAATTCATTTCTTTTCCTTGTATCAATAATAAAAGCTTCATTATAACCTGTTTTAATACCGTAATTAATTTCAACATCCCAATCTTTTAAAGGCGTTCCAACTTTTTCAATTTGATTTTTAATTTTAAGTTCAGTAGCATTTAAAACTATCCAAATATCTTGATTTACATTTGGCATTTTCACAAAATCATTTTCTCGTAAACTGTTGATTTCTTGACGTTTATCAATCGTAATAGATTGTAGTTGTTTTTGATTTTTTCCTTTTTTAGTAATAATGATATTCGTATCAACAGTTGCATTCGGAAAAACACCTGGCCCTAAATCTAATAAACGAATTGGGTTTTGAAGAGCTAAATATTTTCGTAAGGATTTACCATAGTTGGCTCGCATCCATTTATTAGAAGTAATAAAAGTATGCACACCATTTTCTTTTAATAAATCAAATCCTTTTTCGTAAAACAAGGCATAAATATCACCTGAACGAGCGAAAGTATCGAACTTTTCATTTTTATATAAATTGGCTAAGTAACCTTTATCTCTTTGTAGTTGAATATAAGGTGGATTGCCGATGATGATATCGAAGCCACCATTTTGAACAACATCATAAAAATAAACCGACCAAAGGAAATATGGACGTTCATTGTTTTTGTGTGCTTTTCTAAGATTATCAGCCCTTAGTTCTAAGTCTTTTAATAGTTTAGAAATGATATTTAATCGCTTACTATTTTTAGCAATTGCCTTTTCTTTATCTCGTTTTTGTTTAATCGTTCTACTTTTATGTAGCGTTTTATTGAGTTGATTTAAAAATGATGTGATTTCATCAATTTCATTTTCAAGTCGTTGTTTTTTTCCTTTTATTAATCCTTCAACGATACTAAAAACTTCTGTTTCAATCTCTTCTTTTAGCTCTGCTTTTTGTTCTGCAATAGAAAACGCATATTGTTTTTCAGTTTTTCCTAAATTAAAATATCGCTTTGTTAATTGTTGAATATATTCTAATTGACTCGTAGAAAACGCACTATTCAAACGGCTGCGTTCATCCATCCGAACCGACAAATCAAAACCTTCAAAAGATTCCAACAAGCTATCACCTTGCATGATTTTATAATCCAAATTCGGCAAAGCTTTTGGCGTTTTTTCATCCACAACCAACGAAAGCCAAAACCGTAAACGAGCAATATCAACCGCACCTTTTTCAATATCCACACCATAAATTGAGTTTTGAATAATATTCGCTTTTACGGCTGCAAACATATCATCAAAATCCGTTGTTGTATCCACAATTTTAATCTTCAAAAGTTGATGCAAAGCGACTTTTAAATCAAAAATCTCTTGTAACAAACCCATTGGAAATGCACCCGAACCAATTGCAGGATCACAAATCTTGACTTTATCTAAGGCTTGATTAATCGCTGCTGCATATTGTTGAATAGCAGCCGCACTTTTTTGATTTTTTTGTTGTACAAAAGCTTCAATTCGTTGTTTAATCATCAAGTGACTCGAAGTCACCTGATGATTTTGTTCTACAAGTTGCGTCGCCAAATATTCAATCAACGACTGCTGACACATATACTGAACAATCTCTTTTGGTGTGTAAAAAGCACCTTTATCCTTGTTGTCTTCTAAAAGATTCTCAAAGATATTTCCCAACATTTCGGGGTCAACTGCCACAACATGGTCATCAGGACTATTTTCATAAACCGTAAAGTTATATTCATTCAAAAACGAAAAAAGATTTTGAAATAATAATGGCGGAAAAGTCAGTGAATTATACAATTCATTTTCATTTTCAAATAAACCACCATTTAAGTAAGGGATTTTGACGGTTTCTCCGTCAGGCATCTCAAATTCATCGTCATCACGTTGAGCATTCAAGGTTTCAAAAAATAGTTTGGTCAAATAATTTGGATAAAAATCGTCATTTTCACCTGATTCGAGGAAGTAATTTTCCATAAAATTCAAGTCGCCATCATCATATTCCAAACTTGTCGCACCAAGCCAACCTTTCTTTTGGACGAAATATAAAAAGACAATTCGCCCGAGCATTTTCTTCACAAAATCTCGAATTTCTTTTCCATCTTTATTATTAATAAAAAAAGTTTTGCTATTCGGTTTTTTATTCAAATAATCGACAAATTTTTGATAATGTTCATCACGATATTTATAGAAAAACTCTTTCGATAAACCTTCAATCGCAAAGGCTTCAAAGAAATCATCAACCGTAAAATTAGATTCTCGTAAGGCTTGAAACCGTTGTCTTGCCGTTCGGTGTTGTTCCTTTGTTCCGAAGATATAAGTAAAGCGTTTTGGATTTGTTTCTTGCGTTTCTAACTCGTCAAAAAAGTCACTTCCTGCAAATTTGCTGATAAAGGAAAACCGCCATTCAGGTTTTTTTTCCTTATTTTCATAATAAAAAACACAAAGTGCTGCTTTTATCGCATCGGTCAAAATGACTTTTTTGATAATTTCATTGACTTGTACTCGATTTCTATCAATGCGAACATTATCCGTCAACGTCACTTCAAAAATCGGCATTCTATCGCCTTCAGATGTAACGAATGTACCGATTTGTAGTAATTTTTTAAAAATATTTCTATCGGTTTTTGATAAACTTTTCGTTCTATCAAATGGATTTATCGTATCTTTTAGGCGATGTGATTTATTTGCTGCGACATAGTTTAGCACACTTAACCAACGATTAGTATTGTACGGATTTTGAAGTATATCTTTGAATTGTTGCGGCTGCATGAGTTGGTTTAAAGTTTCGTATATAAACCTGACAGGTTTTCAAAACCTGTCAGGTTTGTGTTCAATGATTTATTTAAAAGTTTCTGAAAGAACAATGGTCGGATTATCAACAATCGGAGCGTTTTCTTCAGCTTCTTGTCGTAATTTTTCCAATCGAGCGATTTGAGCAATTGGATATTTAGCAAAAATAGTTTTTAACTCTTCAACGACTATATTTGCTTTTCTTTTATTTTTCTTTTGATGTGTCGCTAATTTAGCAACTTGCAATCGGAATTTTCTAAAAATACCTTTATAAATAATCATTTTAGCGGTCAAAACTTGTTCTGCGAAATTATCGGAATATAATTTTTCACTTTTCTTTCGAGTTGCCTGTAAACCATCTAATAAACTGATTGCGTTTTTCTCTTGCGGAGCTAAGTTCGTCAAGTCCATTTCAGTATTGAACTCATTGATATTCGTACTTTGATGAAACTTATCCATCGCTTGATACACCCAATCAAAGTGCATTGGCAAAATATCGGTTCGTTTTTCGTTCTTTTTCGCTTGAAACAATTGAACCGCAACCGAGAATGTAATCTCTTTACAAGTTGTCGCATTTATCATATAAAAGGCATCTTTTCGCCCGTTGCGAATATAAGATAAACAAGCATTTTCTATTGGTTGTCCGAATACTTTTTGAGCGATTTCTGTCTTAATCGTTGCCTGTCTTCCTGTTCTACTTTTGAGTGGCATTTTTTTAATTCGAGCAAATTCTTTTGGGTTTTTGTCTTTAAAATTTCGTAAAAATTCTAATTGCATCATCAATTCATTGACCTCTTCTTTGGTGTCCAAATCGCCTAAAATATTGTCCATCAATTCTTCTTTTTTATGATAGACTTTATTGTCTTCGCCTAATGCAGCATGAAAACCTTGTAGCTTTTTGAGTGCAGTTTTGTTTAGTTTTATTTTCTTTTCTGATTGACCTGTTGGATAAAAATTATAGACAAAAATCTCTTTAGCTTGAGTTCCTAAGCGATTTACACGTCCGATTCGCTGCATCAACCGAGTTGCGTTCCACGGAATATCATAATTCAAAATCACATTACTACGATGCAAATTAATTCCTTCTGCCAATACTTCTGTTGTCACAATGATTTTGAATTTGTCTTCTCTATCGTTTTCCTTATAGTTTGCATCAAAATTACGACGAATAGTATTGTAGCGATTTTTTTGATTTTTAGAACT
>JBGCFH010000241.1:0-16354 GCA_045106825.1 Saprospiraceae bacterium
TATCCTTTTAATAAAAACGATATACCTGTCCCCATAAAATCCTTCTACATCTCCCCGACCGAAGTCACTTATGCACAAATGGCACTCTACTGCTACGATAATGGACTTGACCCTAAAACCTTTCATTATAAAGGCTGGGGAGCAGAAGAAGCAAACCGTGCAGCCGTACAAATAAACTGGTACGATGCCATACGCTACTGTAACTGGCTCTCCGAACAAACAGGATATATGAACTTAGTTTATGACATATATGCAGAAGTAGATGGAGTAGAACGTATCATCACACCTAAGGATAGTGCTATTTATTTTCAAAAAAATGCTAATAAGTATTGGAGTAAGATAGAATATGATACGACTTCTAAAGCCTACCGACTACCGACTGAGGCAGAATGGGAATATGCCGCAAGTGGCTACTCTAAATTAAACAAAAAAATGATATATGCAGGAACAACAGACAGCCTTAATCAGCTAAAAAACTACGCTTGGTATGGCGAAAATAGCAATAGCCGAGCTCAAAAAGTAAAAACAAAGCAAGCAAACGTACTTGGCATATATGATATGAGCGGTAATGTATGGGAATGGTGTTTTGATGATTACTCTGCTGACGAACCTTTTGAAAAATTGGCATATATGGGTGATATAAGCACGAAGCGTAGGCTACGGGGCGGCAGTTGGAGCAGCAGCGCCGTCAGCTGCGAGGTGCAGCACCGCAGCTACAACTACCCGCTCTACCGTGACTACGATCTCGGGTTTCGGCTCATCAGGACACGTTAGTTTTTAATTTTTTTACATTTTTACATTTTGTTGATTTTATTGGTGCGTAGCACCAGAAAATTTTCAGATTTCAGATTTTTATTATATATTTACAAATGTTTAATATGAAAATTTTAACATTGCCGTTCGATGAGATGACAGAAAGCTTTCCTGATGAAATTGTGCAGGACTTTTGTGCGAATAAAGTTGTGAAAGAAGTGAAGGCAAATTTTTTTGAACTAAAAGGAAAGGTTTTTTGGAGTATCTATGTATGCTATGAACCTGTCAGATGGGGTGTCGATTTTGATAGTTTTTAGCCGAAAAAGTTCGCCCGAAAAACATCAATTGCACCGTCACTTTAGTGCGGTGGTTGTTAGTGAAAAATAAAATCGACTTTAGTCAGACGCTACTGATATGAACGGCTAAAGCCAAATTTGTTCGTTATATCAGACCACCGCACTAAAGTGACGGTGCAATTGATACTGAACAAAAATGGGGCGAACTTTTTTTATCAATTTTATACAAAATCGACACCCCACCTGTCAGATTAAAGCTGTGTAAGCATGGTTTTACCGTACAATTATCGTCCTGCAAATTATCTTTCAATCTGTGATAAGGTTGTAAATATCAATAGATAATCCTTCGGTTAGTAAATCATTGAACGCTGAAGGGTTTGTCGTTTTACAAACTAAAATTATACTTATTTAAAATAGATTTCATTAAATCCTTTCCTAATACTTTTTGCATAACTTGAATTAATTCACGTCTTGCAGCTATTTTATCCCCTTGTAATGCCAATTGTCGTGCTTTTTCAAAATCATCTAATAAAATCGCTCTCCCTTTTTTATCCTCAAAATTGACTTCAATTCCTGCTGTAGTTTGTTGGAAAGCAGCAAAAAGCGGTTGTAGTTCGGTTTCCCATTTGTTCGGCTGAAAACGGTATAAACCTATGATAACAAAATCTGTCAATATATTTTTGACTTCCGTTTTTACGGAGGCTTCTTCACTTTGATTAGCACTTTTTAGATGTTCTAAGGCTTTGTTCCATTGAAATTGCTCTACTGCAGTAAAGCCACTTTTGACTTCTCTTCGTGCAATTTCATTAAGGGCAGTTTTCGCCTTTTGTTCATTGGTTTTGGCAAGGGTTTCTTGTTTTTTGGCATTTGCTAAAGCGGCTTTAGTTGCTTTTTCGGCAGTTACGGCTTTTTCTTTTGCTATGTTGGCACTATCTCGTTGTATTTTGGCTTCTGCTAAAGCGTCCTTCGCTTTTTGTTCAGAATCTAAGGCACGTTGTTTAGCAAGATTTGCACTATCTCGTTGAGTTTCTACTTCTGTCAAGGCTATTTTAGTTTTAGCTTCACTTTCTTCTGCATTTTTATAAAATCTATAGGCAAATACGGCAGCTAAAGCAGCGGCTACGGCAATGATGACGGCAATACGAGAAAATCGAGTCGCTTTTTTGGTGGCTTGTTCGGCTTGTTCACGGAGGATTCTGTCCTTTTCTGCTTGTTCTTGAGCGGCTTTTAGTTCGGCTTGTTGAGCGATTTTTGCGGCTGTTTTTGCGGCTATAATCGCTGCTCGACTTCTTTCTATCAGTGTTTTTTCATCCGTTTCTAACGTCAGTTTAGTTAAATACGGTTCTATAAAATTCAACTGTTTTTCTGTAAATAATTCCTGTGCATCAGACTTTAATGCCGCTTGACTTTTGATTAATCGCTTCACTTCTAATAAGGCGATTTCTTCATCGCTTCGTTTTTCGGCTATTTTTGCAGCCAAAGAATCGTGAGCGATTTCATAAGTATCATTATTCTCCAAATAGCGAATCACCTTACATTTTATAAATGCCTCGATGAGGTCTTGTGCTAAGTCCGTATGTCGTTCGTTAGCAAGTTGTTCATATTTATGACGTTCCATGCTAAAGTAAAGACTTTGGTCGACCTTGGTTTTGACTTCAGAATTTTCTGCTTGCTCTATTCTTTTTATTTCGGCACCGAAAATTGCTGTTATCTTATTATCAATAATTACTTTTCCAATCGGTTCTTTTGTTCCATCTAAAGTGACGAAAGGCGATAGTATTTGCCAAATATCTTGGGGCGAAATCTCATTATAAGTTGAATGCAATTGTTGACTAATCGCAACGACTTGTTCTTCTAAGAAATCACGCAATACATCGTCTATTTCTCCGATATGCTCTAACGCATCTAAACTGAAAACCGCATCCGCTGTTCTACTTTCATCTTTTGTAATTTCTAAATAAATCTTATCCAAAAATACTTGTAAATAAGGCAAATCTATCGTGATTCTCTTTTTGGTATTTCCGTCTTTGTCCTTTCCTTGTAGTTTCTCGAATACGACTTTCGTAAATGCCGACAATTCTCCTTTTTTGACCGTGATATTGGAATCTTCAAAAGTCGTCGTTCCTGCGATAACTTCCTGCACTTTGGTAATATTCATCGGTTCTACACGCAATTTCTTTTTTAACAATTGCGGCACATCTCGCTCAAATTCATATAAATATCCCAAATATTCTTCCCGAATCGAAAATATCATTTTCACAGGTTGTTCCAATACCAAAATTGCTTTTACATTATCCACAAACTGTTGTTGTTCGGCAGCATTTCCCAAAATATACAATTCCTCAAATTGGTCAAAAATAAGGTAAATCGGACGAAACGCATTGAGATAAATCGTCTTAAACTGTCGCTGCAAATCTGTCAATGGTTCTCCAACAATTGCTTCTTCTTCCTCCAAATCCATATCCAGCCAATCATCTTCTTCCTCAATCGTTCCACCAGCTTTTAACAGCGTATTTTTAAGCGATTCATTAATATCTGCACCTCGCCGAATATATAAATCCAACCAATCATGTGACTCAAACCGACTCGCCAAACCACACTGAATCAAACTCGTTTTCCCAGTTCCCGATGCTCCATATAGTAACAAAATATCGGTCTGAAATATCATTTCATACAATACATCAACTTCCTCTTTTCGACCAAAAAAGATGTCTGTATCTGCCTTCGTATAACTATCTAAAAATTTTAATGGATATTTTTTCATTGGTATTTATTTAGACACGGATTTTCACGGATTACACGGATTATTACGCCTTCGGCGTTTTTTATTAAAAAAAAGAAAAATCCGTGTAATCTGTGCTAATCCGTGTCAAACTCAATCAAAGTCGTCAAAAGAAAAATCCGTGTAATCCGTGCTAATCCGTGTCAAACTAACTACAAGATAAATCGCCTATGTATTAGTGACTTTTGTCCAAAGTTGACTAATAATCCTATTTTGCTTTTTGCAATTGCCATATAATTAAGCGTTTGCTTCTGATGTTCTCTGTGCAATTCGCCAACTGCTTTTAGTTCTAATATTATATTTCCAAAACAAACAAAGTCTGCAACAAAATAATGTGGTAATACTCGACCTTTATAAATGACCTCGTATTTTTTTTCTCGTTCATACGAAATATTTCTCAAACTCAACTCAATTTCCAACGCATCTTGATAAACTGTTTCCTTCAAACCATGCCCCAAATGCCGATGTACTTCCATGCAAGCACCTATAATTGCATACGTCTTATCTTCGTCAATTAATTTACTCATTACTTTTTTGTTTGGACACGGATTTTCACGGATTACACGGATTATTACGCCTTCGGCGTTTTTTATTAAAAAAAAAAGAAATCCGTGTAATCCGTGTTAAAGTCGTCAAATTCAATCAAATTCGTCAAAAAAAAATCCGTGTAATCCGTGCTAATCTGTGTCTTAATCTTCCCCAAATAAATCCCCAAAATCATCATCTTCTTCCTCTTCAATTCCCAAAATAACCTTCCTCGCTTCATAAAACTGCAAGTGAACCATATCTAATTTCAGTATTTTAAACTGTTCATTATCCTTAATTAACTCTTCCTTTTTGGTTGTTTTATTCAAAATATCTTCAAAAACAATATTGACAATTTTATTATCTTTCAAAAAGCGATAATTCAAACTACCATCATTCAAATCCTTCGAATCGTAAAAACAAATCTTGGCTTTATCCTCAAAAATCAACGTATTCATATCAATGATAAAAGGAAAAAGATTAATGCTATTTTGATAATTTCCTTTGTACAATAAAATCGCATCGGTGTTAATCGGTTTGTCATCGGTTCTGACTTGTTCCGCATTGACGTTTTGTTTCGCATCAATTCCCAAAGCTGTGTAAGTATGAATATATTGAGGTGCTTGATTCCGCATTTCATCGTAAGCAATATCTCGAATCGACACCATTTTATATTCCGATAGAAATAAGAAAGTTTCTAAAACGGTCGTCAGTTGCTTTTCGGCAGAGAAACAATCTTCGAGTTTGAATTGTGAAAAATCTAAGGTTTGATTGATTTTTCGGAGTTTTGTACAGGCTTTTGTCAAGGCACTATTAGGCTCAAAATGCTTTTCAAAATCTTACAATTCTGCAAAAGGAAATTCCAAATTATTTTTGGTATAAATATTATAAATGGCTTTCAATAAATCAAAATAACCTTGAATATCTAATTCAAAATCATCATCAAAAAAGTTGGAAAGGATTTGTTGTTGTTTCGTATCGAGTTGGAAATTTTTAGTGTTTTTACGACTCATTCTAAAATCCCATAAAGTGGATAACAAAGCAAAATTCAATAATTTTAGTGTTCGTTTTGTCGTGAATAAGCAGGTTTCAATGTATTTCCGCTGTTTTGTCGTTGATAAATCTTCTTTACCAATGGCGAATAATTTTTGTAATTGAATGCCCAAAACACCAATAAAACTGTAAACAATAACTTCTTTTGCTTTATTGGAAA
The DNA here is from genome assembly GCA_045106825.1 of Saprospiraceae bacterium. Taxonomy (GTDB): domain Bacteria; phylum Bacteroidota; class Bacteroidia; order Chitinophagales; family Saprospiraceae; genus CAWVWD01. Next base: position 5,570 of record JBGCFH010000241.1, read on the forward strand.
TCGTTAAAATGGTTTCCCAGTCAATCGCTTTTTTGTTGGCAAGTGGCAAAAACTTAGAAGCCGAACGACTATACGGAACAAGTGCTTCAATCAATCTTCGTGTCAAAAATTCATTGAAGGTTTTACTTTCTTTTGCAATATCAAAATCTAAAGTTTGCTCGGCATTTGTAGTGAAAAGTTCCCATGGAATTGTTGTTTTGGTTTCGGCTATTTCAAATACAAAACCTCGTGTTGTTTCCTCAATAGAAACAGTATGACGACTTTTTAAATACGCCAAAGCTGTTTCAAATGCCGTTTGAATCGTAGTAAAAGGTGTTTCAAAAGCATTAGCAAGATTATCGGACTTTGCCCAAGTTTTATAAAACATTGCGGCAAAATTCACGGCTTCATTATCATTAATCGGATAATGTGTCGCCATAATCGACGGAACACCAACGGTTTTCAATTGGTCAACTTGTCCAACAGTCGAACAACCATTCAAAAAGACAAATTTCAAAATACCATTTTCAACTTCTCGCTTCATCAAGTCGGCAATTCCTTCTGCTTTGCCTGTTTGCGTATTGACAATATTTTGATTGAATTGTAAGCCATTTCCTTCTGCATGACCTGCAAAGTGAAAAAGCACAATTCGATTGCTGTATTTATTGAATAATCGAAATAATTCCGCAAGACTTACCGAAGAACGAGTGATAACTTTCAGGCGATTCGTATCATAATAATGTTCTAATGCTTCTTCAATTATCTTGCGTTCCGTTTCAATATTCGGCAAATAATTATCTAAATCATTTGAAAAAATAATTAGAGCGATTGGTGTTTTTTGGGACATTCTTAATACGTTTTAAGTAGTATTTTGTAATAAAAGACAATATAATATATATTTATTATACATTTAGAAATTAACAATGTGTTTTGAATGTTATCTTTCCCATTTATTACAATAAAAATTAAAAAAAAAATAAACAATTCCTTAACAAAATCATCATTCCTTTAAATTTGGAAATCAAACTAACAATCGTTAGTTTTGTACTATCAAACATTAGTTTAAATAAAGAAATGGCAAAATTTCACAAATTAACGGTTAAGGATTTAGTAAAAGAAACAGACGATTGTACTTCAATCGCTTTCGATGTTCCTGAAACATTGGCGAAAGATTTTAGCTATAAACAAGGACAATATTTAACACTTCGCCAAATGATAAATGGTGAAGAAGTTCGACGTTCTTATTCTGTTTGTTCCTCACCTTTAGATGGTGAGTTGCGAGTTGCTGTAAAGAAGATTGATGGCGGAAAGTTCTCGACTTTCGCCAATGATGTTTTGAAAGTCGGTGACGAACTTGACGCAATGCCGCCGATGGGCAAATTCTATACGGAAGTTGCTGAAAATCAAACTAAAAACTATGTTGCCTTCGCAGCAGGAAGTGGAATTACACCGATATTATCTATTCTTAAAACGGTTTTAAAAACGGAAAAAAATAGCACTTTTACGCTATTTTATTTGAATAAGAATGTTGGAAAAATCATTTTCAAAGAAGAGATTGAAGGTTTACGCAATCAACATATGCAACGCTTCAAAGTGTATCATAATTTGACGAAAGCGAAATTGGATGTTGATCTGTTTTTTGGTCGTTATGACACAGAAAAGTTACAAACGATTTTTACAAAATTGGTGAATCCAAATGAAGTAGACGAGTTTTTCTTGTGTGGTCCAGAAGCGATGATTTTTTTGGTTCGAGATGAGTTATTGAGTCGAAATATAGACGCTAAAAAGATTCATTTTGAATTATTCACTTCGCCAGATGCGAAGAAATCGAAAGCTGTTATTGCGAAAGCAAAAAAAACAGATAAAACGGTCAGTTCTATTTCAGTAAAAGAAGATGGAAAAACAATTTTATTTGATTTAGGATTTAATGAAAATAATATTTTGGATGCTGCTTTGAACAATGGTGCAGATTTGCCGTATGCCTGTAAAGGTGGCGTTTGCTGTACTTGTAAAGCGAAACTCGTCGAAGGTGAAGTCGATATGCGAGTCAATTACGCACTTGAACCCGAAGAAGTGGAAGCAGGTTTTATTTTGACTTGTCAATGTTATCCGTTAACCGAAAAAGTCGTGGTCGATTTCGACCAGGCAATGTAAAATAATTGATAATTGACAATTGATAATGGACAATTTAATCCTTAATTATCAATTGTCAATTGTCCATTGTCAATTAAATCAAATGGAAAAGGTAGTTAATTTAGAAGAACAGTTTCAGGCGAAGATTGATGCAGAAATCAAGATTGAGCCGAAAGATTGGATGCCTGAAAAATATAGAAAAACGCTGATTCGCCAGATTTCACAACACGCACATTCTGAGATTGTTGGAATGTTGCCAGAAGGAAATTGGATAAGTCGAGCGCCGAATTTGAGAAGAAAAGTGGCTCTTTTGGCAAAGGTTCAAGATGAAGCTGGACATGGTTTATACTTGTATTCGGCTGCCGAAACTTTAGGTGCTGACCGTGATCAATTGTTCAGAGATTTGAACTCTGGCAAAGCAAAATATTCTTCGATTTTTAATTATCCAACGTTGAGTTGGGCAGATATGGGAGCTGTCGGCTGGTTAGTTGACGGAGCTGCGATTATGAATCAAGTCATGTTGTGTCGGACTTCTTATGGTCCTTACGCTCGTGCGATGGTTCGTATTTGTAAGGAAGAAAGTTTTCACCAGCGTCAAGGTTACGAAATCATGATTACGCTTTGTAACGGAACGGCTGAGCAGAAAGAAATGGCACAAGACGCATTGAATCGTTGGTGGTGGCCTTCGTTGATGATGTTTGGGCCAACCGATGCAGAATCTACGCATTCCGCTCAAGCGATGAAGTGGAAAATCAAGCGTAAATCAAATGATGAATTGCGTCAGCAGTTTATTGATATTACGGTAGAACAAGCCGAATTTTTAGGTTTGACTATTCCTGATCCAGATTTAAAATGGAACGAAGAACGTGGACATTATGACTTCGGGAAGATTGATTGGGAAGAGTTTTGGAGAGTCGTAAAAGGTGGTGGAACTATGAATAGAAACCGTATCAAAACCCGTACAGCAGCCTTTGAAGAAGGTGCTTGGGTTCGTGAAGCCGCAACAGCTTACGCTGAAAAACAAGAACACAAATTAAAATCAAAAGTTGCATAATATAGCTCTTCAGACCTGACAGGTTTTTAAAACCTGTCAGGTCTTTAATACAAATAATATGAAAAATAATTGGCCACTTTGGGAAGTTTTTATCCGTAGTAAAAACGGATTGAGCCACAAACATGTCGGAAGTTTGCACGCAACGGATGCAGAAATGGCAATGGAAAATGCTCGTGATGTTTATACTCGCAGAATGGAAGGTGTCAGTATTTGGGTGGTAGAATCTAAACATATTACGGCAAGCAATCCAGAGGAAAGCGGAGAACTATTTGAACCTGCACAAGACAAGGTTTATCGTCATCCGACTTTTTATGATTTACCGAATGAACTCAAACACATTTAGTAGAAAGTAGATGGTATAGAGTAGAGAGAACATACGCAAGAAAATTTCGAATGCTATCTCTCTACTCTATACCATTTACCCTATACCAATAAAAAAATGGTAGATTATATAATCGCACTTGGCGATAACGGATTGATTTTGGGGCAACGCTTGGGCGAATGGTGTGGACATGGACCAGCTTTGGAAACTGATATGGCATTGACGAATATTTCTTTGGATTTGTTTGGAATGACTCGTAGCTATTTTCAATATGCAGCCGAAGTTGAAAGAAAAGGCAGAACAGAAGATGATATTGCGTTTTTGCGTAATGAACGTCAATATAAAAATGTGCAATTGGTGGAGCAACCGAATGGCAACTTTGCCGATACAATTGCTCGTCAGTTTTTCTTCGATGCTTGGCATTATTTGTTTTTGGAACAATTGGCAAAAAGTTCGGATGCACAGTTGTCAGCAATTGCTGTAAAGTCATTGAAAGAAGTAAAATATCACTTGCGATTTAGTTCGCAATGGATGTTGCGTTTGGGTGACGGAACGGAAGAAAGTCACAACAAAATGCAAGAAGCTGTCAATGATTTGTGGATGTTTACGGAAGAATTAGTGACTTCGACGGATTTGGAAAAAGCAATGGCAACGGAAGGAATTGGCGTAGATGTGAGCGAATTAAAAACGGCTTATTATGAAAAATTAGAAGCTGTTTTGCGTGAAGCAACATTGGAAATTCCACAAAAACAATGGATGCAGCAAGGTGGAAAATCCGGTATTCATACAGAATATTTAGGTCACTTATTGGCAGAAATGCAGCATTTGCAACGTGCTTATCCAGGTGCAACTTGGTAGTTTTTTATCGAACCACAAAAGACACAAAAGCTCACAAATTTTTTTCACAAAAGGATAATTTAAATAAAATCTTTTGTGAATGCCTTTTGTGTTCTTTGTGTCTTTTGTGGTTTAAATTCAAAAATCATGGAAACAATAAATAAATCGCAAATTTACAATTTCTTAGAACAAGTTCCCGACCCGGAAGTTCCTGTCTTATCTATCTTGGATTTAGGCATCGTTCGTGATGTGAATATCAATGAAGAACAAATTGAAATCGTGATTACGCCAACGTATTCTGGTTGTCCTGCGATGGATATGATCTCGGTGAATATCAAGGCGATAATGCAAGACAATGGTTATGATAATGTTGTTGTAAAATTAGTTTTGTCACCTGCTTGGACGACGGATTGGATGTCAGAAAATGGCAAGAAAAAACTCAAAGCTTATGGCATCGCTCCGCCTATCGGTGCAACTTCAGACAAACGAGTTTTATTGGGAGAAGAACGTTTTGTTTGTTGTCCGCTTTGTGATTCTAATAATACGAAATTGATTAGTCAATTCGGCTCAACAGCTTGTAAATCATTGTATCAATGTAAGGATTGTTTAGAACCGTTTGATTATTTTAAGTGTCATTAATTTAACAAGAGTTGACTAAAAATCTTTTTATCAAAAAAAGCTCTTTTCATTCGTCACATTAATTTAAATTAAAAATCACAATTGCTAAATTTTGCTTCGCAAAATGCTTTTTTCACGCAGATTCACGCAGATTCACGCAGATTCACGCAGATTCACGCAGATTTTTTTTGATAAAAAAATGATTTTATTAATGAAAAATCTGCGTGAATCTGCGAAATCTGCGTGAGATGATTGTTTTGCAAGGCAAAACGTAATATTTTCGTTTTTAAATTTAATATCAGCGAAACATGAATTATAAAACCCTTAACCTATTTCTCACTTATGAAGTAACGTAGAGCAGATATTTTTGTCTGTTGTCAATTTTTTCAATAGACAAGAATGTTCGTTTTATGTTTTAAGTACCAAAATATTTGAATCATTGCTCTATTCTGAATCATTAAGCTCTAATATTTCATAATTTTACCATTCATTTAACAATTCACATAATTTTGTAAATAATTTTTCTGTTACTTTGACCATTCATATTTTATCACGTCTAAAAAGTTCAATATCTTTATTCAATAATTAAAATACTGAATACTTCACTGTATGAATTTTTCAAAAATCCTTCTGGTTACGTTATTTTGCGTAAGTTATAGTGTGCTTACTTTTGCTCAAAGTCGTGCGGTCGTCTTTGGGAAAATAAAAAATCCTTCGACTCGTGCTTTGAAGTTAAAGCATAATGAAAATGTAGTCAATGGCTCTCAAGTCATCATGGAAACAGATCTTGACTTCAATGGCGATTATGCGGTTGCTATCGAAATAGAAGAATCTCAACCTGTTTTATTAGAATATAACAATAAGGAAATGTTGTTATTTTTAAGTCCAGGTAATCGCTTAGAATTAAATTTTGATAATTTAGATTTTTATAATTCTATGCAGTTTGGTGGTTTGGGATTCAACGATAATTCTTTTATGCACCGCTATATTTTGAAATACGGAATGCGAGATATTTTTAAGGAATCTATTGTATTTCCAAGTATTTCGGTAGCGGATTCTATCTACAATAGTATGAATGAATTATCGCCAGAAGATTTCACGATGTACGTTGCTCAACATCAAGATTCAGAAAAACAATTCTATGAGAATGATCCAGTTCAGCGAGATTTGTCACCTGAACTAAAGGCGTATTACGAAGCAATGGTAACGTATAAATGGGCAAGTTATTTATTTGCGTATTCGAATATGCGAAAGAAACGTGATGAAGTCATGCCTGATGAATTTTATGTTTTCTTGTGGGATTTGGAGTTAAGTAACGATGAGGCAATTATGCAACCTGCTTACGGTGCTTTTTTAGATATTTACTTAGATTATGCTTTCAAATCAATGCATGGCGATTCTATCGTAGATAAATTTCAAAAATTTGCTTTAATGTTTGAATTGACAGAACTACAACTAAGTGGATTTGCAGAAGAATATATGTTAGGACGATTATTAGCTCGAACCATAAAACCAACAAATATTCCGTTTATTACCGCTTATTATCAAAAGTTTGAAAGGCTAAGCGTTGTAAATAGCTACCGAAAAGCAGTGCGAGATGTCTATGAACGTGCTGTTGCTTTTTCTGATAAACAAGCTGCACCAGAGTTTGTCTTACAAAATCCTGAAGGCGATACCGTTTCATTAGTTGATTTGCAAGGAAAATTAGTTTATGTTAGTTTTTGGGCGAGTTGGTGTCAACCTTGCATAAAAGAACAACAAGAATCGTTATCAAATAGAGTCGAATTACAAGAAAAAGATATTATCTTTTTGTATGTTTCTGTCGATGATAAAAAAAGAGACTGGAAACAATTTTTAGAACGCAATCCAAATTATGGCATTAATGTGTGGGCAAAAGGTCGAGGTAGTAAAGTTACTCGCTCGTACAACGTGATTAGTTTACCTCATTATTTTTTATTAGATAAACAAGGGCGATTTATTACCGATTTCAAAAAAGCATCCGACCCAGATTTTATCTTTGATATTAGACGATTATTAGAACAATAATAAGTAGTAAGTAGTAGGTATTAAGTTATAAGTATTTTACCTACTACTTACTACCTACTACTTATGACTTACGTAAATGATTACACTCGAATACCTCAATAAAAAACTATCAGGTTACGATTATGTATTGCAAGAAAATACAGAAATACCTGTTTTTATAAAAAAAATAAATCATCGAAATTTTCGAGAAAAAATGGCGTTCTCTGTTATCTTTATCACTTTAGATAAATATACAGTCACGATTGAAGGTATGAACGAAATGCTCATTCGTCGAGCCGTTGATGCTGGAGCGATTGAAATTCCTGATTTGGAAACCTTCAATCTGTTGCGAGATATTATTTATGATACAACAACCGATACAAGTATCAAAGCTTTTGAAACGATTTTTCATTTCTTTGAACAACAAATCACTGAATTAAAAAAACCAAACTTTGGAAGTGACGAATACGAAACTGCTCTAAAAAATATGCGCTTATTAGTCGATGCTGCAAATAATACACCGATTGAAGGATAAATAAAGCCATTAGATGTTTTCGAAGTAGCTTAAATTTTACACTTAAAAGCGGATGTTTTTTCACAAAAAATTGTCGATTCTTAATAAATTATTAGAACGAAAAATACTAAAATCATTGATTCTACAAGATCAATGAAATCTAATAGGAACACAGATTGATTGGATAAACATGAATTATTTTTTTAATTTTAATTAAAAATAAAAAATCCGTTTTAATCCGTCAAATCCGTGTTTCCATCACATTCTACCGATAAAATGAATATTGAAGAATTTAGAAATTATTGCTTGTCTAAAAAAGGCGTGACGGAAGATTTTCCTTTTGATGAAGTGACTTTAGTCTTTAAGGTGATGAATAAAATGTTTGCATTGACGAGTTTGAAAGATATTGAATTATCGGTCAACTTAAAGTGTAATCCAGATTGGTCAATTGAGTTGCGAGAAGCTCATACAGAAGTGCAACCTGGTTATCATATGAACAAAAAACATTGGAATACTGTTGCTTTCGAAGAGTCTTTAAGTGATGATTTTTTAGAAAAACTAATTGACCATTCTTATGATTTGGTGGTCGCAAAGCTCAAAAAAGCAGACAGAGAATTTTTGAAAAACTTGTAGTTATAGATATGAACCATGAGATATGAAAAGTAAGATTGCTTCACTTTTTTGTCTCACATCTAACAGCTCATATCTCACATCTGAAATAAATGAAATACGATTACATCATAGTTGGTCAAGGAATTGCAGGAACAGTGTTGTCCCATTTTTTAATAAAAAACGGACAAAATATCTTAGTAATTGATAATGGTTATCTTACCTCTTCATCGAAAGTTGCCGCTGGAATTGTGAATCCAATCACTGGTCGTCGTTACGTCAAATCTTGGATGTTTGATACCTTATTGGATTTTGCACAAGAAACGTATGAATCATTGGGCGAAAGCCTAAATATTACCTGTTTTGAACAACGAAATATTGTTCGAGTGTTGTTTAACAACAAAGAAGAAAATGATTATTACGCTCGTTCGGGACAAAACGGTTACAGTCAGTTTATGCTCGAAACACCTGATTTGAAAGAATATGAATCTGTTCTGAATCCTGTTTTCAGCATTGGAGAAGTCACGAAGTCTGGTAAAGTAAATTTGAGTTCTATTATGTCTGCCTTTCGGCAAAAATTAGAAACGAACAACCAAATCCTTACGGAACAATTTGATTTTGAACAACTTACGTTGAAAAAAGATACAGTATATTATAAAAATATTGAAGCAAAAAACATCATTTTTTGCGAAGGCATCAAAGGAACAGAAAATCCATTTTTTAATTATTTACCGTTTAATGGAGCAAAAGGACAAGTGTTAATCGTTCGTATTCCGAATTTTAAACCTCAAAAAATATTCAAACATAGAATCTTTTTCGTTCCATTAGAAGAAGATACTTTTTGGGTTGGAGCAACTAATGAAAACGACTATACGGATAATTTACCAACAGAAAAAGGACGAATAAATTTAGAAAAAAAGTTACAAAAAATTATCAAAGTTCCTTACGAAATTATCAAGCATCAAGCCGCAATTCGACCAAATGTAAAAGACAGACGACCTTTTATTGGGCAACATCCAAAATTTGATAATCTGTTTATTTTCAATGGTTTAGGCACAAAAGGTTCTTCTCTTGCTCCATATTTTGCCAATCACTTTGTGGAACATTTACTACACCAAAAACCTTTAATGAAAGAAGTGAATATTCAACGGTATAAAATGGAGAATTAAAAATTCACCAGTTTCAATTATCAATTATCAATTATCAATTAACTATATGTCGAAGTCACAATCCAAAGCACTTGGAACTGAAAAAATTTCAAAACTACTATTACAACAAGCTGTTCCTGCATCAATTGGAATGTTGATTATGTCGATTTATGGTATTGTCGATACGATTTTTGTGGGTCGATATGTCGGTGTATTAGGAATAGCTGCGATAACCGTTGTGATGCCGATTAGCTTCTTGATTTCGTCTATCGGAATGGCGATTGGAATCGGTGGAGCGTCGATTATATCAAGGGCTTTAGGTGCAGAAAATACCGAAAAAACCAATAATACTTTTGGTAATATGATAAGCCTAACATTGTTGTTAGCAGCGATTATTATTTTGGCTGGTGTCATATTTCAAGATCCGATTTTGAAAGCATTTGGAGCGAAAGGTGATATTTTAGAACCTGCCAAAACGTATTTTAATATTATTCTAATTGGCGTTCCAGCGTTAGCTTGGGCAATGATGACGAACAATGTAATTCGAGCAGAAGGAAAAGCGACCGTTGCGATGGTGACAATGCTTGTTCCAGCGATTTTGAATATGATTCTCGATCCGATTTTTATCATTGCGTTAGATATGGGTTTGGCTGGTGCAGCTTGGGCAACATCAATTTCTTACTTTTCCAGTGCCGCTTTTACAACGTGGTTTTTATTCCTATCTAAACGTTCAGAATTGGTCGTCATTGCTAAGAATTTAATTCTAAAAATCGCTTTAGTTAAAGAGATATTTTCTATCGGAATGGTGACGATTGCACGACAAGGAACGATTAGTTTATTAATGATAATTTTGAATAATTCTTTGTTTACATATGGTAGCGAATCGTCGATTGCTGTTTTCGGAATCATCAACCGAATGATGATGTTTGCACTTTTTCCTGTGATTGGAATCATGCAAGGTTATCAACCGATTGCTGGGTATAATTATGGTGCTGGAAACAAACAACGAGTGTTGGCTATTATCAATTTATCCATCAAATCTGGGACAATCATTGCAACAGGAATTTTCATTTGCATTTTAGCATTTCCTTCAGCGATAACTTATGTTTTCACAAATGATTCAAAATTATTGGCAGAAACGCCTCGTGCGATGATGATTGCCTTCGCAGCAACACCTTTGATTGCGGTTCAGTTGGTGAGTTCAGCTTACTTTCAAGCGATTGGAAAAGCGATTCCTGCCTTGTTATTGACATTGACAAAACAAGGTTTTTGCTTGATTCCTTTGCTTTTGATTTTGCCGAGATTTATGGGTTTAGACGGAATTTGGTGGGCTTTTCCTATCGCTGATGTCCTTTCTGCTGGTATTACGTATTGGTATTTGCAAAAGGAATTAAAGCGAACAATGTATTAAGTACGTTATCAGAAGTAAGCACGTATTATAGCGAAATAATTTTTTTGTTCTACGATTTTAAAAAATGTGAATATAGCCGAGTTACATGAATATTTTTTAATGAAGTAGAACGGAAAAAGTACGAGTTAGAATACG
>JBGCFH010000242.1:0-4390 GCA_045106825.1 Saprospiraceae bacterium
AGAATCGGTATCATTTTTAGGCGTTTTTTAAAAGAAATCCCTTTTTTAAAACAAATTATAAATGACCCTTTTTGCATGAATGAAATCCTTAAAACTTAGTAATAGCAAACCTTTTAAAAGAATTTATAAACTTCAAATTAATATAGATTAAATTGAATAAAGTTGCATTTAAAAAAATAAATACTATTCAAAAATGACCTAAATAAATCACTTTTAAATAGTATTTATTTCCTCCAGATTAAAAGTAATTATACTAATATGTTACACTAATTTACAAAAACGCACTTCGCTCACCATAACCACACAAGTACAAAAATTCAACAGCTCTTGACATCGCAACATACAACAATGCTTTTTCTGATTTCAAATGTTTTGCTTGTGCATATTCATCTGCACTTTTCAATTTATTGGGTATAAAAGGAAAAGTAGTATCACTTAAATCTGTTAGAATGACGACTTTAAACTCCATCCCTTTTAAGTTGTGAAAAGTCGATAATCGAATACCATTTTTACTGCCAATTCTTGTATTGTTCGACAAGGAATTATATTCGTATTTATCGTATAATATTTTCTTTAATCGACTAACACCAGCATTCGTTCTGGCAGCAATACAAATATTTTCTAAGGCAATATATTGTTGACTATTATCGGCAGTATGTTTTTCTAAAATCTCAAGAATATATTGAACTTCCGCTTCCGATTTTTCAAAAACTTGATACGTTGGTTGTACACCTCGAATTAAAGAAACATAACCATCTAAATTATCAATTTCATCTGCTTCAAATTGTTCAAATTTTTCACCTTTAATCACACTAATCGAACGTCGTTTTATTTCTTCCGTTGTTCGGTAATTAACCTTTAGTTTTCGACTGCGTTTTCCTCTAATATTAATCCCAGCTTTTGAGAAATTAATTCGTCGATCATAAATAGATTGATAAGGATCGCCAACTAAGAATAAATCATTACTTTTTTCTGCTACCAAACTACGCATTAAACGCAATTCTACATTAGAAAAATCTTGCACTTCATCACAAATCAAATACTCAAAAGGTTTATCATTATTATCTTGATAATATTCAAAAAGTAGATTGTATAATTCCCAAGATTCGTATAAATTAAATTGCTTTTTCAAAGCTTCGTATGCTTGAAATAAAAGCCAAATTGCTTGTCGTTGCTTTCTCCCTAAACGCTTTGGTCGTCCAGTTCTTGTCGTTCTTAGATATTGTTTTTCCGTTTTAATATTATGATACAAAATAACATCTTGATATTCATCTCGTAAAAAGGTAGCAGAAAAAGGTTGAAAATTCCGTTCTACGACTTCATACCATGGTTTTAATTCGGCAGATTTTGTTTGATAATCAGCAATTTTATATGGTGATTTTAATAACTTCAATTCCTTCAAATGTTCGACCACAAATTTATCTAAATTCTGTACCAAAACTTGCGAACTATTCACTTCCAAAGTCTTTAAATTCCCCTTCAAATGCTGCACCAAACTTTTGGTATAAGTCGTAAAGAAAATTGGTGTTTTTTTATTCGATTTTTCTTGTTCCAAAAGCCATTTAATTCGATGCAAAGCAACCACTGTTTTTCCAGTTCCCGCACCACCAGTAATTTTAGTTGGTCCTTTATAATTTCTTTCTACAAATTTACGTTGTGTCGGATGCAAAAATACTTTCCATAAAGCAAAGTCACCTTCTAAATGTTTACGTAAAACTTCATCGGAAATTTGTAGAAAAGAACGGCGATTATTCGCAGATTCTTCTGCATTTTCTACCGCTAAACCTTCCTCTACTTCTAAGATAATTTCTCGAATATCAATACCTTCAAATAAGTAAAAAATATGCTCAAAAACATCTTCTGGTAAATACTTTGCTAAACGATCCAAAGCATCTAAATTATTGATTCGTTTTATATCTTCTAAAATTCGTTTCGGCACACCAATTTTCAGTAAGTCTTCATCCGAAAATTGCGACATAAAATGATCCGTTTTTTCTATCTGAATCTTTTCCGTTATCGTTTCTACTTGATAATCAAAAATCTGATAAGATTGTGTCAATTGATTCCATTCAAATTGTTTATTTGCTGCCCAACGATACGCTTCGTCATGATTATCAACCCAGAGTATATGATAGATTTGATTTTCAGTAGATTCGTGTAAAATGATTCTATATTTTCCAGTTGCTCGAATTGAGCGTAACTGTTTATCTTTAAAGTTTAATTTTTCATAGTTTAAACTATTCAAAAAACGGTCTTTTTGAAACTGTTCAATGGCATCTAAAGTTGCTCGTTGAATTTTCTGCGGCAACTCCACTAATTGATGCATAAATTTTTTATAATAAGATATTTTCATGGTCGTTTTTATCTATTTTTTTATCTATTTTCTAATGGATTAAATCAATTGAAAAATCTTTAATTTCAATTACTTGAAAACCAGCTTTTTCAAAATATTTTTGATCTGATTTTTCAAAAATATCAATAACAATTTTATATTCAGGAATACCTAATTCTGCCGAAGCAACAACCCTATTTTTATTCATTAAATTAAATGGAGAAATCTCATCAAAAGGAATATTGTTTTTTTGTAATTGAATAATAATATCATGTACACTTTCATCAAAATTTTCTAAAACATTATTTTCATTTTCTACTGCTTTTTTATTAATTTTTTCAATATCTTTTCCAGCTTCAACTATTTGATTATCAATGATAAAATCAATATTTTCCAACTGTTGCAACAAGTTGAATAACTGCCAAAACATTTCCCAACTTTTTTTAGTAAATTCTGTGTTTTCTTGTTTTAAAATAACTTTTCCATTCAATTGAAAACCAGTTAAATTAATACCTAAAAACGCTTTAAAAAATGCTTCTTGAGGCATTGCATCTAAATAGATAATACAATTGGTTTTGCTTTTAAAAAACTTTGTTTTCGACAAATCAAAACCACTATTTTTTGCTTTTTCAAAATCAATTAATTGATAGGTTTTCCCGTTCAATTTCTCTTGAAAATCATATAAAAATTGTGGTATAAAATTCGTCAGTTTCTCTTCTGGGTTTTCTAAAACCCAACAAAGCCGTTCCATACTATTTTTAGCCGTTAAAAAACTCAATGGAAAATCTTTAAAAGTCGGTGATTTTTCCCAACCCTTTTTTGCTGTCCATTGCAATGATTTTTTATAAAAAACATCTGCTTTTTTTTGCTCAAAAGCTCGAACATCATCCCAAGAAAGTGTCCAAGTTTGATAGCCTTTTTCTACCAAATGTTTTCGTTTTTCCAAATCACCCAAAACCATATTATGTGCTTCCGAAGCGTGAAAAGCAAAACCATCTAAATAAATCGCAATCGGTTGAAAGTTAGCCTCAATTTCTTTCGTCAAAGGATAAATTACAAAATCTGCTCGTGTTGCAAATTCAATTCCTTGTGTTGCATCAAAATCAATTTGTGGTCGAATTTCATAAACCAAATTATTACTGGTCGTAATTTGATAATTATTTTTTCCAACCGCATTTTTAATAATTTTAAAATGCCAATTAGAAAAATTATCCTTATCACTTTCCGTATCAATTCGTTTTTTCAGATTATAAATAAACAGTTCTTCCAACTTCGATTCTTCCAAACGAGCATCCGTTGATAAGGTATTCAAGCCACCATCTAAATATTGCCAATTTTCACTGGCTAAATATATTTTTTCAAATAACTGTTCTGCTTTTTGCCGACTTAATTCATGGCGATTAAATTGATTCTTATAAGTATAAACACAGCGATAACAACCATCTTGACCTTTTTCTTGACAACCACAATTTTTAATTTGTTCGTAAGCCGCTTCAATAATTTGATTAAAAGGTTTCGTTGTTTTTTGCTTCTCAAATAACTCTTCCAAATAACCTGTTCCACCTGGAATCGTATCATAAAGAATCAAATACCGATCAATTTTTCCAGTAATTTCATTTTTTTCTTGATAATCTGCAATATGAATATGTTGCGGATTTCCACCAAAATATTTTTTCAACCCTAACTCCAAACCAGCTTTAAACATTTTCATATCAGCATCAGATTCTAATTCATAAACAGGAATTAAGATTTTTAAAACTTCTGTTTTCAAAGAACGATACAAAAATACTTCATGGAAAATATCCACATTTGTTCCATCATAAACAACATTTCGATGCGGACAATAAGCAAAATGATATTGTTGTCCTTCTTTCGGTTTGCCGTCTTCTTTATGTAAATTAGAAGTAGAACGTTGACAATGTTTACAAACTAAAAAACCTCTTCGGCTGACCTTTTTTTCATTAATTTCTATTTCGTCACCACTTTTTCTATCTTCTATGATTCCTAAATTCACTGTCCGAATAACAACTTCTGGTACGAACTCTACACCAAAAGGAA
>JBGCFH010000243.1:0-26373 GCA_045106825.1 Saprospiraceae bacterium
GACTTGCCTTTTTTATCAATAATTTCGTTGATCCCGAGGACTCGGGACGCCGAAGCAAAGGCTTCGACTGCGTTTTTCGCCTTATTCTTGACAAAAAATCCTGCGTCAAAGAACGTACATTTATTTATATTTCAATACTTATTTATTAAATCACTTTTAGTTACCACTAAGATTTCGGACTGAAATTTTTCCAAGAACCAATTAAACTAAAAACTCATACCGACACATCTTACCAATACTACATTTGTACTATTCCGATACAGCCTTGTATCTAATATTAATTTTATCAAAAAATTACCTAATTTTACGCTACCATATTTTTAAAACTTTGAGGGTTAAATTCTGTTAGATTTTTGCAATTTAACATTCAGAAGATTTTATACTAAAGAAAATGAAAGAAACTGTCCTAATTACTGGGGCAAACGGGCAAATCGGAACTGTTCTCGTTCAAGCATTGATTGAGCGATATGGTTACGACTGTGTTTTAGCAACTGATATTGCAACGGAATCGAATCAACAAGTTCGGTTTGAGCGATTAGATGTGTTAGATGCTTCCCGTTTTACAGATTTGGTGACACAATACCAAATCACCCAGATTTATCACTTAGCAGCGATTCTGTCTGCAAGTGGCGAAAAAAATCCATTGCGAACATGGGAAATCAATATGACTGGCTTTTTCAATGTAATGGAAACTGCCCGAAAATTTGATTTGAAGGTTTTTTATCCAAGTTCGATTGCTGTCTTTGGAGAAAACCTACCTCCAGAATCTGCACCACAATATTCACCATTGATTCCTACTACGGTTTACGGTATTAGCAAAGCCGCTGGTGAAAATTGGGCTTATTATTATCGTAATCGTTATGGTATTGATGTGCGTTCGTTGCGTTATCCCGGTATTATTGGCCATCGTTCTAAGCCTGGTGGCGGAACGACTGATTATGCTGTTGATATTTTTCATGAAGCCATTTTGAATAAAACCTACACTTGTTTTCTTGCCGAAGATGCGACTTTACCGATGATTTATATGGAAGATGCGATTCGTGCGACCTTAGAACTGATGGAAGCTCCAAAGGAAAATTTGACGGTTTCTAATAGTTATAACTTAGCAGGTTTGAGCTTTTCACCAGCTGAATTGGCGGAAGCCATCAAAAAAGAAATACCTGATTTTACAATACAATATAAACCTGACTTTCGTCAAAAAATCGCTGAATCGTGGCCAAAAATCATTGACGACTCCGAAGCTCGTCAAGATTGGAACTGGCAACCAAAATACGATTTAGAGAAAATGACGAAAGACATGATTTTTAATTTAAAAAAACAATTGATTACAACGGTTGAATAAGTTGAACCCATCCCTAACCCTTCCCTTAAAATGGAAGGGAATAACACTCGAAAATTAGAATATTCGAGGTCTGGCGTCAGGCTTCCTTCCCTTGAAAGGGAAGGATTGAGGATGGGTTCAAACAAAAACCGTCTTTTACCATTCAAAATAAAAACGAAAAAATGTTTAAAAACGTAGAAAACGCTTTACAAGACGAATTGACTGCTATCGAAGAAGCAGGATTATATAAGAAAGAACGTATTATTTCAACGCCTCAAGCAGCCGAAATTCAAGCTCAACCTGGTGGCGAAGTATTAAATTTTTGTGCCAATAATTACTTAGGTTTATCTTCACATCCTGATGTAATTCAAGCGGCAAAAGATGCGATTGATTCGCATGGTTATGGAATGTCATCGGTTCGTTTTATTTGTGGAACGCAAGATATTCACAAAGAATTGGAGCAAAAAATTGCCAAATTTGTCGGTTGTGAAGATGCGATTTTGTACGCAGCAGCTTTTGATGCAAATGGTGGTTTGTTTGAGCCGATTTTAGGAAAAGAAGATGCAATTATTTCAGATTCTTTGAATCATGCGTCGATTATTGATGGTATTCGTTTGTGTAAAGCGGCACGTTATCGCTACAAAACGAATGATATGGCGGATTTGGAAGCGAAACTACAAGAAGCTCAAGGTGCAAGACGACGTTTAATCGCAACGGATGGCGTTTTTTCAATGGATGGAACTTTGGCACAATTGGATAAAATCTGTGATTTGGCAGATAAATATGATGCAATGGTGATGGTTGATGATTGTCATGCAACTGGTTTTATTGGTAAAAATGGTCGTGGCGTTGCAGAACATTGTGGCGTTTTGGGTCGTGTCGATATTATTACTGGAACTTTTGGAAAAGCATTAGGCGGAGCAATGGGCGGATTTACGGCTGCTCGCAAAGAAATCGTGGACATGTTGCGTCAGCGTTCTCGTCCATATTTGTTTTCCAATTCGTTAGCTCCTTCGATTGTTGGTGCTTCGATTAAAGTCTTGGATATTTTGTCGGCTTCAACGGCTTTGCGTGATAAGTTGGAAGGTAATGCGAAATATTTCCGTCAAGAAATGGAAGCGGCTGGTTTTGATATTTTACCTGGCGAAACACCGATTGTTCCTGTGATGTTGTATGATGCAAAATTATCACAAACTTTTGCGGATGAGTTGTTAAAAGAAGGAATTTATGTGATTGGATTTTTCTTCCCAGTTGTGCCGAGAGAACAAGCGAGAATCCGTGTGCAAATTTCTGCTGGACATGAACGTGAACACTTGGAAAAAGCTGTTGCTGCATTTACGAAAGTGGGAAAAAGGTTAGGCGTGATTTAAATTTTTTATAGGTATAACCTATGGCTATTCAAATTGAACTCTTCCAGAATTCTGAACTCTGAAAGGGTTAAACGTGAATAGCCATAGGTTACACCTATGAAAAAATCATATTATTCCAAAATCGTAAATGTCGTTCGACGATTTTGTTGATGTTGTTCTTTTGTACAACTGGAACAAGCACAAGTCACCGAAGGTCGAGTTTCTCCAAAACCTTTTGCTTTCAATCTATCAACACTAATTCCTAAAGAAATCAAATAACTTACTGCTGAATCTGCTCTTTTTTGCGATAACCAGTTATTATAAGCATCATTTCCTTGACAATCTGTATGTGAATTTAATTGAATATTAATCTGTGGATTTTCTCTTAAAATCCTTGCTAATTGATTCAATGTCGGTTCTGCATCTGCTCGAATAGCGAATTTATCTAAATCGTAATAAATATTTTCTAATGTAAATTCTTTACCAACGATTTCTTTATTCAACTCTAAAGTCACTTTGAATCGACGAATCGGTTTTTCGGGATCTTCTTCGATTCCTCGACTTGAAAATGTTGTTGAATTATTCAAATAACCAGCTTTTGAACCGAATAAATTATAATATTCATTTAATTCAATTTCTAATTCATAAAAACCACTTCCGTCAGTTTCTATCGTTTTAGATTCGTTACCAATATTGATTTGCACCTTTGTATTCGGCAAATTATCTTTTCCAACAATTCCGCTACTTGGATCGTCTGGCGTTGCATAAACTGTCTCTACAGTAGTAATTTCCAATATATATTTGAATTCGGTATTTTCCACAATTTCTTGTGTATCAATCACTTCTTCCACAGGTGGCGGAATGACTTTTATTGGTGGCAAAATGACTTTTGAAAATTTGTAAATATCATCTGAACCATCACGATTTGTTGTAAAATAACCAGCTTGAATAACTGTATCTAATTTTTCAGATTGATAATCAACGACATAACCAAAATCATCCGAACCAGAGTTTATTGGTGCTTTTAGATTCTGTAAAGGCGACCAACGACCAGAACGACTTTGGAAGGTTTTAAACACATCTAATCCGCCCATTCCAACATGAAAATCAGAAGAAAAATACAACGTATCTGCATCTAAAAAAGGTGCTAATTCATTACCTTCCGTATTGATTTGGCTTCCCAAATTCTCAGGCAAATCCCACGTTCCATCAGACATTTTGCGAGAATAATAAATATCAAATCCACCATAACCATCTAAAATATCGGTCGCAAAATATAAGACATTGCCATCAGCAGAAAGCGTCGGTTGAGCGTAATTTGTGTTTGCAATCATAATTTCCTTCAACGGAACAGGTTTCGACCATTTTCCATCTTCAAACTGTGAAAACATCAATTTACAATAATTCGTTTTTCCATCTTTATTATCTTCACCACATCTTGAAAAATAGGCTTCTGTATAATCCGCATTGAAGGAAATTGTTCCATCATTATAATTAGTATTAAAAACAGCATCGAATGGTTGAACTGCACCTTTGTCTGCATCAACCACAAATAAATCTGAAAACTCTCTTCCTGTCCAATTATAAACTTCTTCACCTGAACTTGTCGAGCGGTCAGAAGTGAACACAATTTGCCCATCTTTATATATTGATGGTGCGTAATCCATCGCACTACTATTGAATCTTGCAGGTTCTAAAATAAATTCAGTGCGTTCTTTTGCGTTATCAATCCAAGTTTGTGCTTGTCTACACGCAGCGACTTCTTTACGCCACAAAAACGCATCGCCAGTTTGTGTAATCAAATCCTCAAAAGCTTTGGCAGCTTCATTATATTTTTCTAACTCTTTGAGTGCAAAAGCATAGTTTTTTAAGCCATCAGGATTCCCAGTCAGTTCATAACTCTTTAAAAACCAATCTTTTGACTTATCAGGTTTATTCAAAACTCGATAACTATCGGCTAACATAGTTGCCAGTTTTGACTTTTCATCAATTCCATCTGCTTTTTGAAAATCGGAAGGCAACATTTGAACAGCAACAGCGTATTGTTTGCGTTCATAAGCCGTTGTTCCGTCTTTTATTTTTTGTGTGAATGTGCAACTTGCAACAATTATAGTTAATAATGCTGCAATTGAAAATAGCTTTGTTTTTATCATAAGAATAGGTTTAATGAGTTGCGGGTTACGGGTTGCAAATTGCGAGTTTGACGAATCAATACAAAAAATTGATTTAAATAATTTTTTATTTTTATATAAAAATAGGAATTAACAATAACTCATTTTTTATGTAAACTCGTCAAACTCGCAACTCACAACTCGCAACTCGTAACCCTTAACGCACAATATATTAAAATAACGTAATAAACAAAACAGAGGTTGTTTGGTTGACGAAAATGAGTTTGTTAGTATTTTGTTAAAGGTTGTAATAAATAATTGGGTTTACTTTCGTTAAAACCTAAATATCAATAACTTATCAACTTATTAAACTGTAACTTTTCTTAAAGTTTCCATTATAAATGTTGAAAAAACATTCATAACACTTTACAAACAACTACAAATGAAAATCAAAATCTATTCACTAATTGTAGGGTTATTACTGCCCTTTCTCTGCTTTTCGCAAACCACAAATCCATCATTATTACCAGTAAAAGTGCAGCAAAAATGGGGTTTGATTGATAGTTCTGGCACAATCCGAATCGAACCACAATATGACAATTTAAAAATGTTACACACTGATTTTAATCAATCGTACTACTTAATTAGTCGTGATAAAAAAATCGGTTTATTGAATCCGAATGGACAAGAAATCATATCTACAAACTATCGCCGAATTCGTCCTTTGTCTGACGATTATTTCGCAGTAATAAAAGATTCTCTCGAAATCGTTATTGATAAGAATGAACAGCAGATTTTAAAGGCTTCCTTTGATTATGTAACGATGTTAAATTCACATTTTTTTGCATTCAAAAAAGGGAATCTTTGGGGCGTTTATCAACGAAATAAAGGCATTTTGTTTGAGCCACAATTTGACGAAATCAATCCTATTAATGAAGGTAAAGGTTACTTTGGTGTCATGAAAATGAAAGGTGCAGTTGCACATTGGGGACTTTGGGACAAAGCAGGAAACTTAGTTATTCCACTCGACTATCAAGATATTGACGTTATTGATGATAACAAAGTTTTGGTTAAAAAAGAAAACCTTTGGGGAATGGTTGATGCTGATGGAAAGCAAATATTTGAACCTAAATATCAGTCTTACAGTAAGTTATCTCGCTATTATTCAACTTATATAACGCCCAAAAATACACAAGAATTATATCTTAATCTTAAAAATACTTTTTTTACTTCTGATACAAAATTTCGGTCTTATCGCTTGATTTGGCAAGATTCTACCATTATCGCAGCTCACACGACTTTTAAAATGGGCATATTGGATAGTGTCGGAAATGTAATTATTCCACCTTTATTTGAAAATATTGAACGATACGATGGCGATATTTTCAAAGTTCGTAAAGGAGGTTGGGGTTTATATAACGTTCAAGATTCTATTGTTGTTAATACGAATTTTGATGCAATCGGAAAATTCAATGATGATGGATTTGCGATGATTAGAATCAATAATAAATTCGGTTATCTAAATCGAAAATTTGAAGTAGTTATTCCTGCGATGTATACCAGATTAATTTTATATAACAGATTATTAAAAGCATATGATAGAAATAATTTGACTTTTTTTAATCAAACCGTAGAGGACAAATTTGAACTCAATGATGCTTATGTGAATGTCAAAAGTTTACGAGTTGGCGGAAATGGTAATCGTAATAATGGTTTTACAACCGTTCAAAGTGCAAGTTGGCAAAACCCAAAAGAGTTTGGAAACTATCACTGGAAAAAAAATGAAAATGGTTTGTATGGTTTACAAGAAATTTCTAATTCAAATACTTGGATTGTCGAACCAAAGTACAAACATATCAAAGTATTACATCGACATAATATAACATTAGTTTATAATGAAATGGTTGATACAGCTAAATCTTATCCAATTTTTGGTAGAACTCGACACGTTATTTATCACCCAGTTCAGCTTTTTTCAAATCAAAACTTACAAATCATTTCTAATGAAAAAATCATTGGAATTCGCTCAAGTGATTATGATAATGGAAGTTCATCCGCAACATTTTTGGGTGGAAATGGTCAATTTGGATTGATTCATAAAAATGGTCAAATCGTACAACAACCAAACAAGTTATTTATAAAATATTTTGAAAAAGGATTGTTTGCATTTCCAAAAGGAGAACAAGTTGTGAGTGACAATCGTTCTTCAAAATTTGATTTTGCTCGTTCTTTTTCCTTACATCGAGATTTCAATATTGACTTTTATGAGCGTAGTAATGTGTTGGACAATCATTACAAAGTAGAAAAAGGATTTTGGGGTTATTGTGATGAAAATGGGAAAGTTATTGTTAAACCTCAATTTACAATTATTGGACAATTTCAAACCTCAAATAAAGTCATCAATAGAACACGAGAAGGTTGGGGAATGATGGATAACTCAGGTAAAACGATTGTTCCATTCGTTTATGATAAAATTGATAAATATGGAACTAACAAATATCTGCTTCGTGCAAAAAATAAACTCATCATCACCTTATCAGCGACAGGAAAAGCTTTAGATGACCAATATATTGGTCAAGGACAATTTTTTGAAGGTTTGGCAAGAGTGGCGAAAAGAGACACTTCAGGAAAATTAATTTGGGGTTTTGTAAATGAAAATTATGAAGAAATCATTCCTTGTCAATATAAAAGTGCTAAAAATTATAAAAATGGTCAAACAGCGGTTTTAGATACAGCTTGGCATTTGATGGATAAATCGGGTAAAATTATTGCTACTTTACCCAAAGTTGTTAAAGAAATAGGAGAATTTCACCATGATTTGGCTTGGGCAAAATTGGGCGAAAGTACGTATGGTTACATCAATACTTCTGGTAAATTTGTCATTAAACCAAAATTGAGTAAAGCAGGTAATTTTACAAAATTTGGTGTAGCAAATGCTGCCTTAAATGGACAATCTATCTTGATTGATGATAAAGGAATGCCGATAACAGAATTTGGTGTTTACGGAAATATCTTCAATATTCAACCAAATGGATTTGCTAAAGTACAACATCCTCGACGACGTTTGTATGGCTTATTAAATCAATCAGGAAAACTGGTTGTACCAATTCTATACGACCAAATTACGCCATTCAAAAATGGTATTGCAACAATTAAAAAATATAGCAAATATGGTTTTATTGATAAAAATGGAAAAGTCATCGTTGAACCAAAATATGATAAAGTTGGTCAACCTTCAGAAGGTTTAATTCCTGTATTTATGGTTGAAGAAAAAGCATGGAAGTATATTGATTATCAAGGAAATATAAAAATAAAAGGTAAATTTATTGAAGCTGCTGATTTTTTTCAAGATTATGCAGTCGTCAAAATTGATAACACAGTTGATGGCAAAAAAGAACGTGTTTCTGCCTTAATTGATAAAACAGGTAAATTTCAATTTGTTTCAACGATTGATAAAAATTTAAAATATCACACTAAAGGTTTTCGAGTTATCGAATCTTTAGACATTGAAGGAACAGGAAGTAATGCCAAATCTGTTTCTGCTATGTATTATGCTGATGAAAATAATTATAATATCTTTGGTCGAGAATATAAATCGGTCGAACCTTTTGAAAATGAATTGGGTTTTGTCGTTACAGATAATGGCTGGGGAGCGGTAAACGAACAAGGTTTCTCTATTATTCCTGAAAAATACGTTCGATTAATTCGTACAAAAGATGGAAACGTTCGTGGAAAAGCTAAATATTTGTACGGATTATGTGATCTTGACGGCAATATGATTCAACCAGTCGAATTTGATAATATTTATAAAGGTACAGATTTATATCATGTAGAACGTGACGGAAAAATCGGTTATCTAAATCTAAATGGCGATTGGATTTGGGAAATACAGGAGTAACTTTAATTTCAGTGGTTTCAGTAGTTTTCTACGCAACTCTAAACCACTGAAACTACTTAAACTACTTAAACTAAAACTATGCAACTCGCACACATTAACATTGCAAAATTTGTAAAACCCATGGCACATTCTGCTAATGCGGAATTTGTCAACGGAATTGCAGAAATGAATGCTTTGGCAGAACAATCAGAAGGGTTTGTTTGGCGATTGAAAGATGGTTCAGAAGGAGGTCTTTTTGGCGATAGTCGAACTGTTTCGACAATTTCTGTTTGGAAAAACGCTGAAGCACTCAAAAACTATTCTTACAAATCAAATCATGTCGATTACTTTCGTAAACGTGCCAAATGGTTTCATAAACTGGATAAAGCCAATTATGCACTTTGGTGGATTGAAGATGGACAGTTTCCAACTGCTTTGGAAGCCAAACAAAAGCTGGAATATCTTTGGAAAAATGGTGTTACAGAGGAAGTTTTTGATTTTAAGTCTCTGATGTAAATGAAGAATAAACAATAACTTCGACAGAATTAACAGGATTTTACAAGATTTATAAAAAATTGTATGTCGGAATAAATAAGTCAATTTACTTAAGTAGAATTAAATGATTTCTCTCTTACTATATCTTGATAAGAAAAAGCCAAAACGAGTTCTTTCAAAAGAAAGAACTCGTTCAACTATTTCCTATTTCCATTCATAATATCTTGCACCTTCTTTCACGCCAGCAGTTCCAATTTCTACTAAAGCAAATTCATTTTCGGTCATGACAAAACTATTTTGTTGACTTCCTGTATGCAAATCTTTATAAGTCGAATAATCAACAGCTTGACGATTATTCAATTTATCTGTAATATTTAATTTTGCTGCGACTTCTTTCCATTTTGGTTGAACTGTCCCTTCAAAAACCTTTGATTTTGAGCCACTTCCATAAGCAAAGAAACCAAATTTCTCTCCAATTAATTCACTATCTTCTAAATAATCGCCTTCAAAAGTTCCGACTAAAGACAAGAAAACTGAACCTGCATACATATTTCCAATTTCACCTGAAACATCTTGACCTTTCGCAATTTTTTCAGTTACAAATGCTCGATATTCAGGTGTTTTTGAGATAGATTTATAATAATAAGCAATCGCTTTATTATACGTTTTATCATCTTCAAAATCCGTACGATTTGGCGTTTCGATATTGTTCGCCTCCAAAATTGAATTCAATTCTCCAATTCTACTTAACTCCTTTGTATATACTTCAGAAAACATACGTTTACCATGAAATGCATACGGTAAATGAAAAATTAAACGTTTCCAAGTATTCACAAACGATTCATTTTCATCCGATTTAGCTCTTTTCTTAAAATGTTCAAATGCTTCTGTGATACGACTTTGATAACATTGATTCGAATATTGACCATCAAAAACTGGCGTTTCTTTATGCAAAATCAATGTTTCCTCATTCGCATCTAAAATTCCATTTACATCCAAAGATTCATGTAATTTATCAATATATTTTTGAATACTTCCATTTTTCGCACCAACCAACTCCAAGACTTCATTGATAATATCCGCTTTTGATGCACGACGCAACGGTTTATAAAAATCATGAACGCCACGAGTTGCAATTCCCCAAGTATTTCCGATTGCAATCAAACGAGGATTTTGCTTAACCAACATCGCCACTGCACCAGCACCTTGTGTATATTCGCCAGTTGAGTTCAATTCATACTTAGCATTATCAGAACTCACCACGATTCCGATACGATTTTCATCTCCCGAAACCCAATCCAATGTATTTTGCAACGCATCAACTGCACCAATACATGCAAAGGTCATATCAATCACATCACAATGCAAAAAACAATCTTCACCATAAGTCGGAGCATATTTTTGACGCAACATTTCTAAAGTATAAGTCGCTGTCGGTTTTGCACCATCAAGAGCCGATTCCGTTCCCATATAGATTCTACCGATTGTATTTGGGTCGATATTATTCTTTTCAATCAGTTCAGCAACTGCATTTGCCGCCATTGTGGCAGTATCTTCATGTACATCAATAATCGCCATTTTACTCAATCCCAAACCTTTATTCAATTTTGCATATTCGATAGAACGAGCTTCCGCCAAATCCTTAATATCGAAATAGATTTTGGGAATATATAAAGCCATATCATCAATTCCTGTTTTTTTCATGTCGTGTGTTGTACTCATTAAATTTTAATTTAATTACTTTTCTGTATTTTTATTATTATATATTGATGTACTTTGAAATATATTAACTACAATTTGTCCCAAAATTTAGGATAGCTTTTTATAATTTTCCGTAGCTTTTAAAGTATTTACAAAAATAGTAACATAACTTTTTTATAGAAAAATTTATGTTGCTAAAACATCATATTGATTTTTAATCAAATTAATAAAACTCACAATAGTTGTAAAAATCATTACAAAACAAGTATTTTATTAAAAAAATCCAGTTGTTTTGTTGTAAAATATTGAATTAACAGCAAATTTAGTTTTTTGTTCTTAGTATAGACATTCGAAAGGTATGAAAATATAGATTTGATGTAGAATGTATGTTACTGTTTTAAATAATAATAACTATTCATACATGATGAAATTAGGTTTCGAAGTAATACCAAAATAGACTAATTGAAAAATGACAACAACCTATAAAATAAACGGAATGTCGTGTGCTGCTTGTGCAGCAAGTTCACAAAAAGTATTATCAAGAATGAAAGGCGTAGAAAACGTCAATGTCAATTTTGCTAACAAATCTTGTGAAATTGTTTACGATGCAGAAACCGTAACTTTTGATGCGATGAAAGCAAAACTAAGTCGTTTAGGTTTTGCATTATTGGAAGATACAGAAAAGACAAGGCTAGAAACAGAAGCAAAAGCGAAGGCACGATTTAAAGAGCTAAAAATCAAACTAATAGTTGGTGTTATTTTATCCATTCCTTTATTGATTTTTGGAATGTTTTTAATGAATTTTCCGTATGCCAATTGGATTATGTTGGCTTTAACAATTCCGTTGATCTTTTGGATCGGACAAGAGTTTTATATTAACGCTTGGAAACAACTCAAAGTCGGTCAAGCAAATATGGATACGTTAGTTGCGATGGGAACGGGAACCGCTTTTTTATTTAGTTTAGTCAATACTTTTTTTCCTCAAATTTTATTAAATCAAGGCGTAGAACCACATGTTTATTATGAAACTGCTGGTATTTTGATTTCACTAATTCTTTTGGGTAGATTCTTAGAAGAACAAGCAAAAGCACAAACATCCGAAGCCATCAAAAAACTCCTCAATCTTCAAGTTAAAACGGCAAATGTTATTCAAGATGGCGAAATTATTCCAACACCAATTGATCAAGTACGTTTAGGAGATGCTATTCTTATCAAACCTGGCGAAAAAATTCCTGTCGATGGAACGATTATCGAAGGTCAATCTGCCATTGACGAAAGTATGATTACAGGCGAATCCATTCCTATTTTGAAAAAAATCGGTGACAAAGCTATTGGAGCAACAATCAATCAAACTGGCACTTTTACATTAAAAACTGAAAAAGTTGGTTCAGATATGTTACTCGCTCAAATCATCAAAATGGTACAAGCTGCACAAGGAAGTAAAGCACCAATTCAAAATTTGGTAGACAAAATTGCTTCTGTTTTCGTGCCTGTTGTTGTGATGATTGCGACGTTGAGTGCGTTGGTTTGGTATATCATCGGGCCAGAACCTCAAACAACAAATGCGATTATTGCGTTTGTTACCGTTTTGATTATTGCTTGTCCGTGTGCGTTAGGTTTAGCGACTCCGACAGCAATTATGGTTGGCATTGGTAAAGGTGCAGAAATGGGAATTTTAATCAAAGGTGCAGCAAGTTTGGAAGCTGCAAAAGATTTAGATACTATTGTTTTTGACAAAACAGGAACGCTGACAGAAGGCAAACCGAAAGTTGTTAAAGTAACGAATTTTACCGATTTGGAAAATAATTTGGCTTTCACTTCTCCCGATGCGTCCCGAAATCCCAAAGATGGCTCGGTGGCCAATAACAGCTTGGATAACATCATTTACCATATCGAAAAACGGTCAGAGCATCCATTAGCGAACGCAATTGTTACGTACTATGAACACTCAAGGTTAATTGGGTTAAAACCCAATTCTTTAAATAAAGAACCATCTAAAAAATCGGATTTTAATCCGATTAAACGCATAATGCCAAACATAAAACTCGATTATTTTGAAAATATCGTTGGAAAAGGCATTCGAGCAAAAATTGGCGAAAGCGAATATCTAATCGGAAATGCTGCTTTAATGCAAACCGCTTTTATTCAAAATATACCAACAACCGATTCGCAAGAAACCGTCGTTTATATTGCTAAAAATAATAAATTATTGCGAAGTATCGAAATAGCAGATACGATAAAACACGAAGCGAAATCGGCTATTCAACAACTAAAAAAGTACGAGTTACATCTATTAACTGGTGATAATCAACGAACTGCCGAAAAAGTCGCCACCGAATTTGGCTTAACCAACATCAAATCAGAGGTTTTGCCAGAGGACAAAATCAACTATATAAAAGCCTTACAAGCACAAGGAAAAAAAGTAGCGATGATTGGTGACGGAATCAATGATTCTCCAGCATTAGCACAAGCAAATGTAGGAATCGCAATGGGAACAGGAACAGATATTGCTATCGAAAGTGCTGATATTACGTTACTAAAAGGTGATTTGTCACGAATCGCAAAAGCTATTGAATTATCAAAAAACACCAACAAAACGATTCGTCAAAATCTATTTTGGGCATTTATTTATAACATTATTGGTATTCCGATTGCTGCCGGGATTTTGTATCCGTTTTTGGGTTTTACGCTGAATCCGATGATTGCTGGTGCGGCAATGGCATTTAGTTCGGTTTCCGTCGTTTTGAATAGTTTGCGGTTAAAAAAATAAGGCTTAATAGAAATTTATGAGGTATCATTGAAGCATTAAACTTTCTATGTGTTTCATGTACGTTTCACTGAAACGTACAATAAAAATCACACTTGCTAAATTTTGCTTCGCAAAATGCTTTTTTCACGCAGATTCCGCAGATTCCGCAGATTCCGCAGATTCCGCAGATCTTCTAATAATTGGTAAAAAAAAATTGATTTTGTTAATAAAAAATCTGATTGGACATTCGGTACTCCATTAGTTTTCAATCAAATACCTGATACAAAATACCTTCGTCGAAAAGTTTTTATTATTTTAAATTTTGAGCGTTTCCACAAAAAAAATCAACGAATCTTAATAATTAAAACCATCTATAATTTTTAGTTTACGAATAGTTTATGAACTTTAAGGTTGAAACCAAATAAATTTATAATCCGAGTTTTGAACTCGCAACTCGGATTTTATAACCAAATTCAAACCAATGAAAAAGTTATTTTTACTAATAACGATTATATGTAGTTTGACCTTTACTGCATATTCACAAACACAAAATATTCGTGGAAAAGTTATAGACAAAGACACAAAACAACCATTAATGAGTGCGTTGTTATCTATTGATGATAACTCTTCGGGAATCGGTAGTTACTCAGATGAAAATGGAATTTTTCTATTAGAAAATGTTCCGTTAGGTCGCCATACAGTAAACTGTCAAGTCGTTGGTTATCAAAACTATAGGAGCGAACCTTTGATTATCTCTTCTACAAAAGAACCTTATGTAGAAATCGAAATGAGTTCGGGTGTAGATATGGAAGAAATCGAGATTTCGGATACCAGATTAGATTATAATGCACCTTTGAATAAGTCGGCATTTGTGAGTGCAAGGTCATTTTCAGTCGAAGAAACAGAACGAATGCCAGCTGGTGTAAACGATATGGGAAGAATGGCTTTGTCGTTTCCAGGTGTTTCGCAAGGTCGTGATGATACGGAGAACGATATTATCATTCGAGGAAACTCGTCGTTTGGTATGTTGTGGCGATTAGAAGGCGTTGATATTCCAAACCCAAATCACTTCGCTCGACCTGGAACTTCTGGTGGTGGCGTTACTGTTTTTTCTGCTCAGTTATTAGGGCGTTCTGATTTCTTTTCTGGTGGAATGCCTGCCGAATATGGCAATGCCTTATCTGGTGCGTTTGATGTTCATTTCAAAAAAGGAAATAAATACGATCAAGAATATCGTGTAAAAGTCGGTGTTTTAGGTTTAGATTTTGCGACCGAAGGCCCAATCAAAAAAGAACGTGCTTCTTATATTTTCAACTATCGTTATTCTACTTTGGGATTATTAAATAGTGTTGGTTTGCATCTTTTGGGTGAACGAATTAGTAATGATTTTCAAGATTTGTCGTTCAATGTTTCGATTGATTCTAAAGATAAAAAACACTTATTTACCATCTTTGGAATGGGCGGATTAAGTACCGAACATTATACGCCTGTTACGAATTTTGATGATAGAGATAGTTCAATTGCAAATCATTGGGAAGATAGATATCGAGTTTCAAATTTAGGAATCGTTGGTGCAACTTATACGTGGCTAATTGACGAAAAGTCATTTTTAAAAGCAGCTATTGTTAGTAATAATAGTGTGATTGATTGGCAATATGATACCGTTGGACGTGCAGAATCCGAACGCTTTCGCTACAATACGGAATTATATCAAGACAATCGTATTTCGACTTCCGTCAATTATAATCGCAAAGTAAGCGAAAACTTCAAATACAAAATTGGTATGATGAATCACAATATCAATTTTAATTTTTCTAAAGAAACTGCACCTCGTACTTCGACTTCTGATATTACAGAATTGATTAGTGAAATTTCTCTTTCCGGTAGTGGTTTTACTTCAACTATTCAAACTTACGCACAAGCAACATATCAACCGGACACTCGACAAACGATTAATTTTGGTTTGCATGCATTATATTTAGGTTTAAATAATACAGCTGCAATTGATCCGAGATTGTCATATCAATTCAAAATAAATGAACAACATACCTTAGGTTTAGCAGTTGGAAAACATAGTCAAATGTTGCCTTTAGCGGCTTATTTTTATGCCAAAAATGATACAACAAATGGAGAAATAACCGTCAATCGTCCGAATGCTGATATGGATTATATCAACTCTTGGCATACAGTTTTATCCTATACTTTTTTGACAAAATCACAAATTAAATTCACTACTGAATTATATTATCAAAGTTTAAATAATGTTCCGATTTCAGTTGATAATGCTGGTAATCAAAGTAATTATTGGATGTTAAATGACCAACAATCGTTTGCATTTTTTGAAACAACAAGTGAAGGAACAGGTCGAAATTATGGTGTTGATTTAGTTGCAGAAAAATTCTTTTCAAACAAAACGTACTTCTTATTTACAGGCTCATTATTTGAATCAAAATATACACCGATTGACGGTTTAGAACGCAATACAAAATTCGGAACTCGTTGGTCATCAAGTTATACTTTAGGTCGTGAGTTTGAATTTAAAAAAGCAAGAACCTTACAAGTTGGAGCGAGATTATTGTATAATGGTGGATTTCGTTATTCGCCACATGATCCAGTTGCGTCAGCTGCCGAAGGTGAATATATTCAATTAGCTGGTGCAGAATGGAGCGAACAAGTTCCTGCTTATATGCGTGTCGATGCAAGAATTGCGTATCGTTATAATGCTAAAAAGTTCTCTGGTTCTATTTCGTTAGATATTCAAAACTTGACCAGTCGCAGAAATATCAATGCTGTAGCTTATGATGCTACTACAAATGAGTTAGTGAATCGCAATTATCCTGGTGGCGATTTTATACCAGTTTTAGCGTTTCAGTTTGATTTTTAGGGTTTCCGCAGATTTCACAGATTTTTTACTGATTCGCCGAGCGACACGAGTCGCTTGGCGAATATTGTTTTGATACATTTTATCTATTTTTCTAATTCCGCTATTACTTTTCTCGCATGTTCATTTTTAGGATTAAGTTCAAGTGATTTTTTATAAGCAGTGATGCCTTCCTTTGTTTTACCAATTTTAACCAAACACTCACCATAACTATCGTGCGTATTATATCCTTTAGGATACAGTTCTGTGTTTAACTTAAATATTTTCAAAGCATCTTTATCTCTTCCTTCTCTCATCAATTCATAACCAAAGCTATTGATTCCACCTTCTGAAAGATTATATTCTGAATTTTTCAAATCAGCATTTTTTATAAAAGTAATGACTTCATCAATGTTTTCACTCAAAGCTAATAGTTCATTCACCGATTTCTTATTCATCCTTTTTACTTTCTCCCTTTGTTCTGCTAAAGTCTCTACGCCATATTCTCTTCTCTCAGCATCGGTTATTTGAGTCGTATCCAAATCGTAAAGTATCCAAGGTGCATCGGCTCCCCTTTTTTGATATTGAGTTCCATATATTTGAGGTTTTCCTCTTCTCATCAAATCTCTATCAATCGCTGCTGCCAAAAGCCATTTACTTCTGTTTGAATCTAAATCAATTGCTTTCCTCATCATTTTTACTGCCATTCCTGAAGAAATCGTGTCGCCACCATGTTGAAAAATCATAGCTGCATGATAATAATCTTCTGAAGTTGTTACTGAATCAGCATCTAACAACTTATAAACTCGTTTTTTCCTTTCTTCATCTCGTTTTGAAACTAACGACCAATCAATATCTCCCGATTGTCTATCTCCTTGATCTGCTTTATAAATTGCTTTTAACTCTTCATTACTTGTTAGATTTTCGTTGGTCGTATCTACTTTTGCAGTTCTACAAGATACCATGATTAAGATTAATACGAATAATGTAATTCTGTTCATTTTATTGATTTTTATGTTAATAAATAGAGTTTTTTTGGATTAAAATAGTTACACTTTTGATTAATATCAATTAACCAAAAGTTCTCATATATTTAGTACGTATATTTTTATAATTAACCTTCGAAGTATTCTAAAAAATTGATGAGTTATATGGATTTAGATTAATGAAAGTATGGATATTTAGATTCAAATATATTAATATTTTTTATAAATTTACCTAATTAAGTTACTATTTGAATAGTAAATAGTTTTCTAACATATTTGAAATAAATTTCTATTTAACTATATTAAATATTGAAGCGAAATAATCCGTTATATAAAATCTAAAGAATTTAGCTATAACTCAATACCAGTTTTTTTAATTTTTTTATTTCACCTTAAAATTTAGCTTACATGAAAAGATTGCAAAATACTTTCTTATTGTTGATTATGCTTACCTCTTTTATTGCTTGTCAAAACGAATCACAAGACTTTGTTGATGGTGAATATTTCTTTAGAGAAATATCTTCGGACAAACATAATGACGATTTGATGCTTCAAGAATTTTTATTACGAGTTGAAGGGAATAAAGTTAGCGGAAAATCAATTTATTGGTCACAATATGGTGATCCTGAATTTATTACATTATCATCATTGACGATGACAGAATTAGACCTAAAAGGAGAAGTTCAGGGTGCTCAATTAATTTTAAAAGAAAAAGAAGCAGCATGGGGAGCTGATCATCCTGAAGGTTATGAATTGAAATTTGTAGATTTAGGAACATGGAACTGGAATGGTGATTTTTTAACAAATGGCGAAATAAAAATGGAAAAAGTAGTGGATATTTCGCAGTTAAATTCAACATTGTATCGTTCGCTTGATAGTGCTAAAATTACACATTAATTTAAATTATATATTCGCCAAACGACTTTGGTTTAACTTTACTACTGATTTTGTAGTAAAGTTAAACTTCAAAACATAAAGTCCCTGTTTTTCAATAGTTAAATTATCCATCTAACCAATCTTTAAAATCACTCACTCGATCTCGACTCACCAAAATCAAATCGTCTTTGGAAGTATCTGATAATTGTACTTTTAAACGACTATTCGAATACGTTACGACATCTTTTATCGCTTCAATTGATGTAATATACTTTCGGTTTAAACGAAAGAAATCGTTGGGTTTTAATAGTTCAGACAATTGATCTAAAGTATAATCAACTGCGTATTTTTTACCATCTTTTGTTTTCAACCACGAAATGCGATGTTCCGAATAAAAATAAGCAATATTCGCTACTGGAATTGATGCCAAATGATGTCCTTTTTTGACAGCAAAACGTGTTTTATAATCTTTACCAGAACGAATAACTTTTAGTGTTTCTTGCAAAATTGACCAATCAGGAATCGTCGGTTGCGTTTGTTTAAACTGTCCTTTAAATTTATCAATCGCTTTCACCAATTCGGGATAATCAATTGGTTTTAACAAATAATCAATACTATTAACTTTGAATGCTCGAAGTGCATATTCATCAAAAGCCGTTGTGAAAATCACTGGCGTTTTCACTTCAACAGCATCAAATATTTCAAAACTCAAACCATCTGCTAATTGAATATCAAAAAACAGCAAATCAGGTGTATCATTGGCTTTCAGCCATTCTACCGTTTCTTCAACAGAATCTAACCAATCTAATAATTCAATACTCGAATCGTATTTAAATATCAAATCTTTTAGTCGTTCTGCTGCTAAATTTTCATCTTCTACTATTAGGATTTTCATCTGTGTGATTGTATGATTGTATGATTGTGTCATTGTTTTCGCTTCGCTCATTGTTTAAAAATACAATCACTCAATCAGCGAAGCGACACAATCACACAATCAATTCTACTTTGGCAATATCTTAATAATTCTTCCAGGATTTTCAACCGCAACATACAAATATCCATCGCCTCCAACTCTTACATCACGCACACGACTTTTCAATTCTTCTAAGAGTTTTTCTTGGTAAACGACTTGATTTTCATTCAAAACAATGCGTTCTAAATACTCAAAACGTAGTGAACCAATGAACAAGTTATTTTTCCATTCCGGATAAATATCACTATCTAAAAACGTCATTCCACAAGGTGCAATTGACGGTTTGTAATAGTGAATTGGTTGTTCCATCCCTTCTTTTTCGATGATGTCGGTGAACTTCGTTCCGCTATAATTGACACCATAAGAAATCACGGGCCAACCATAATTTTTGCCAGGTTCGATGATGTTGATTTCGTCGCCACCTTTTGGGCCATGTTCGTGTTCCCAAAGTTTACCAGTTACAGGATTAAACGCCAAACCTTGTGGATTTCGGTGTCCATAACTATAAATAGAACCAACTGCACTCGCATCATTTACAAAAGGATTATTTTGAGGAACTGTTCCATCATCATTCAAACAATGAATTTTCCCATTTGTATTATCCAAAGATTGTGGAAATTCGTCCCGATTTCCTCTATCTCCATTGCTAAAATACAACCGATTTTGAGCATCAAACACCATTCGACTACCATAATGATGTGATTTTGAAGTCGTTGGTAAACCTTTGTAAATTTCTTCAATATCGTACAAAGTTTTAGATTCATTCAATTTTGCTCGAATAATCGCTGTGTTTCCTTTGTCACTATCATTCGCATCTGGATAAGAATATGAAATATAAATCCAACCATTTGTCGCATAATCTGGATGCAATTTTAAATCTAACAAACCTCCTTGACCACTTACTCGAATCGCTGGCAAACCTGTAATTGTCGTCTTTCCATTCGTTTTAGAATAATGTGATAATGTTCCATTTCGTTCTGCAATCAACATTTCGCCATTCGGTAAAAGCTCAAATGACCAAGGAATCTCTAAACCTTCAACTACAATCTCTGTATCATAATTTGGGTTAGAACTGGTCGAAGTTTGATGATTTTTAGAATAATCAAAATTCTTAATATAGTGACTCAATTCGATAATTTGACTGTCCGAAAATGTCTGTCCATAAGCTGGCATTCCTAAGTTTTCTTCACCAACTTTTATCATATTTGTCAAGGTTTCAAGCGATTTATCATAAGATTTCAGTCGCTTAAAATGCTGTAATTGTGTACCATGACAACCAGCACAATTTTCATCATAAATCGTTTGAATATCAGAATTAACATTCACGTTTCGAGATAAATTACATGCCATTGCTCCAACAAAAAGTAGGACAACTATAAAGTAAAGTCGTTTTGATTGCATTTTTTTTGATTTTGGTTATAAAGTTACTTCCAATCTTACAATTTATTAAGTCTATAAATTGTTCTAACGAATGTACGTAAAATGATTAGTACAATGGATTATTTTTATAAAAAAATAGGTTTACAAACGCTCAACGTGTTTGCAAACCTATTTGTAATTATCAATTTTCCATTATCAATTATATTAATGTCGATGCGGACGACCATTTCCATGACGATGTTGTCCACCTGGAGGCGGACCTTTTGGGCGTTTTTCAGTAAATACACCTTTCAAACAACGACTAACATAAGGATATTCGTCTGTTACAAAATAAGCATATTGACCATTGATTTCCATACCATTACATTCATCTAATTCACCCAAACCATTAACATATTCCCAATCAGAAACAAACGTTCCATCAGGTTGTGTGTTGTTCAATTCTTTGTCCATTCCTTGACGTGGATTTTTGTACGAACAAGCATCACCAGTTCTTAATTCTTCTGACAATTTGTAACTCGGTTTGTATTGCCCGCTTTTTGAATAATACATTGGAAAACCATCTTTTGCATAACCAATTAAAATCAAATCTTCGCCTTTGTCTAAAAGTTTGACTAATTCCGTCGGAACACCATGATAATGATACGCACCAGTTGGCTGAACGTGTGCATGATTGTAATCAAGTCCTAAATTCACTAACTCTTGAAACGCTTCAATTTTATAAACTTCGCCTGTTTCACAAACAAATCTTTCGGCAGTTTCAGGTTCAAATTTCACACCGTTCAACGCAACGCCAGGTTCTCTTGCCCATTTTGGTTCTCCCGATAATTTTGGATTTAAAGGAATTCGGTATGTTATATCTTGTGCAGAGATTGTATTTGGATTTCCTTTTCTTGGAAATTCGCCCGTTGAGTGATTTGGTAATGCATTCGTTTTCATCACTCGATTTCCATCTTTAAAAACCACATTAGTTTGTGTTCCATAAGTCGAATTTTTATAAACAAATGCTTTTGAAAAATCAATCGTTGCAAAATCCGTTGTTGCATTTTTTGACGTTAATGCTTCGTTTGTATTTGATGTTGACGTTCCACAACTTATGAGTAAAAACATTATCATTATAAATCCTAATATTCGCATAGTATTTTCCGTTTTAGTTTAAATATCCTTTTGACGGATATTAACAGAAAATCCTTCGCTTATTAATTTATAAATTGAGCATCAACTTTCACATCAAAATCTCCCCAAGAATACGAAACCGTCAAATTTCCTTGTACAAACCACGAACCATCAGTTTGTTGTTCGCCTTGCAAACAGCCAACTGCAATCGGTTTAAATTCTACTTCTGAACAAAAACAACTTCTTTTGAAATGTACATTCATATCACTCAACGCACTTCCGTCCACTGAAAAACTATTTTGGCTTTCGTCCAATTCAAATACCAAACTATTCGTATATTCATCATCTGCAATCATCGGATCACCTTCTGTTTGCGTCACCATTTGAAAGACATTTTTATCTCCACTTCCAAAACCTTGAGATACATCAATATCAATCTCTGATTGTGCAAAAACTTTGTAGGTACATTCATAATTATCCAGACAATCATTCGTAAAAACGGTACTATCAATCACATCTAAACAAGTGAAATTACAGTTTTCACAAGTTGGAATAATCACATTATCATCATTACAAGATTGTAAAAAGAGGAACGCTAATAAAAACCCTAATAATAAATTTTTCATGGTTTTAATGTTTTAAATAATTAATAACATTCTATGTTTCTACATGTACAAAGGATTGATATTTGGTTGTCTTAAAGTAATGATTTTTTAAACAAAAAACCGTATTGAACTTAATCAATACGGTTTTTCAAAATTTATAGAAAGCTATTTTTCGCCTCCACCTTTCTTCTTTTTAAACGGATTATATTTATCCAATTGTTCCTGAATCTTCTTCTTTTCCTCTTCCAATTTCCGCTTCGTTTCGTCATCAATTCGTTTTTGAGCTTCTTTTTTCAGCCTTTCCGCTTCTGCTTTAGCCGCTGCACTGGCTTTATCACCCAATTCTTTTTTGATACGTTCTTCTGCTTCTTTTTTTAATCTATCCGCTTCTGCTTTTGCTCTGGCTTCTGCTTCTTTTTTTAATCTATCTGCTTCTGCCTTTGCTTTGGCTTCTGCTTCCTTTTTCAGTTTATCCGCTTCCGCTTTGGCTTTCCCTTCAAGTGCTGCTTTTTCTTTTGCCAATCGCTCTTCCGCTTCCTTTTTAAGTTTTTCAGCTTCTTCTTCCAATTTCTGTTTAGCAGCAGTTTCAATATCAGATTTCCCGCCAATACCTTTCAACTTCAATTTATATTTTGGATCAGCAATCGCACCAGTTAACAAAACATCTAAATCAATATAATCACCTTGTGCTAAGTTTAAACCTAACTTAGAAGCTTGTCCATTCAATAAATCTAACCCTTTATTAGCAGCAGCTCCTACTCCACTTTTCTCCAACATTGCACGAGGAATCTTTGTATTTATCGTATAATCCAATGATTGATTAATACCATGAGAACCACCGATTTCAAAGACAACATCCTTGTATTTTACCGTAAATGGCTTGATAGAAAATTTACCATCTTTAATTTCAAAGAAATTTTTAGAATCTTTTACTTTAAAAGGATTCAATTCACTTGCATTCAATTGATTGACAATTTTATCTAATGTCGGGTTTCCTTTGATTGCTGTTTCTACGGTTTCCAAAATACCACTTGCGTTTAGTGTTTCCCATTTAGGCATCATATCTTTACCCAAAACACCATTAATTGTTAATTCTGAATTAAACTGTCCTTGCATATATTCTGCAATTGGTAAAATATACTTGAAACTGGCTAATTCCTTAACCGATTGTTCAAATTGAAATTGACTAATATCGTAACCAAATGCAAATTTTGGATTTTTAACATCTTTAGTATCATACGAACCATTTAACTTCATCGAACCACCTAAAGTATTTGCTCTCACATCTTTCATAGAGACTTTCGAGTCTTTCAATATCAAATCACCGGTCATTGAGTTCAACGTCACTTTATCGTATAAAACTTTACCCATATTTGCCTTGATATTAAAATTCATATCAGAAGGTATTAAAGCAGGTTCAGTTGCTGCGGTTTCGCTTGTCGTTGTAGCCGTTTCTGTGGTGCTTCCTTCTTCTACTCCGATTGACATCAAATCGTTTAAGTCCATCAGTTTTGAGTTCAATACCAAATCTCCGCTTACGGTTTCATTTGGTTTAAACGCATAATTTAATGCATTAAAAATCCTTGCACTTCCGTTAATATCAGATTCACCAATTTTTGTCCCGAAGTTTTCAATATCAAATTCATTATGTCCTAAATGACCTTTTGCTGTTAAATTTTCCAAATCATAAACGTCATAATTGATTTCCTTTGCATCAACATCAACCATAAAATCAAAACGTCCAAACACTTCGCCTTCTGGTTCAGTCGGTACGGATTCTTCCTTTGTTTCGTTAGGTTTACTTTCTGTTGTTGAGCCTTCTTCAACTCCCATTTCCATGATTTCATTCAAATCTAATTTATTCGATTTCAATGCAATATCACCTTTTACTGTTTCTCCATCAAACACATAACCAAATGCATTTTTAATTTGTCCACTTGCTTGTAAATCAGACTTTCCTAGATTCATAGCGAAATTCTCAATATCAAAATGAGCTGGAGCAAAAGCACCTTTAGCTTTCATATTTTTCATATCATAGCCATCATAAATCAATTGACCAAACTCTGCATCAACATTAAATAAAAACTTATCAAAAATGCCTTCATCTTCTGATTCTGCATGAATAGCATCAGCATCAGGATTTTGAACTTGTGAAGGTTCACTTCCTTCCATCCATTCATTGACATCAAATTTTTTCGAGCGAACAACCAAATCACCATTCATTGTTTTTTCACCAGAAAAATAAGTCAATGGATTTTCAACAAAACCAGTTACTTGCAAGTCTGATTTTCCTAAATTCGCATCAAAATTATCCAAGTTGATTTTTTGTGGCGTGAATTCCGTTGTCAAATCATTAATTTTTATATTTGGCATTCCATCAGCGACATAATTCATATTCGTAATCGTCATTTCACCACTAAAATCCACGTTATCATACTTCTCTGCTGTTACGTCAGACATTTTCATTTTCGTTGCAATATCTGCATTGATGATTCCGTCTAACGTTTTCACACCTTCCATTGGAAAGGCTTTTGCCAATTTTGCCAAATCAATTTTACCTTTCATCTCCGCATTTACATTCGGATCAGACATTGGCGTTTTCAATACAAATTTTGCATCAAACGGATTTTTATCTAATTCAATATGAAACTTAGGAACATTCACCACCATATTATCAAAATTCGCATTTGGACTTTTGACATTGGCTTTCACATTGATATTACTCATTCCTAATGGCAAATCTGGATATTTGAAACTACCATTTGCAACGGATAAATTAATATCTAACGCTGGCATTTTTGAGGCGTTATAAATACCTTTTACCGTTCCATCAAGTCCCATTTTTCCACTTGCTTTCACACCAGAAAAATCACTGGTGTAAGCAGCAGGAATCATAGACAAAAGAGATTTAAAATCTGTTTGTGGCGACCCAAATTTCAAGTCCATTTCTATATCATCACCAGGCATCGCAACGAATCCATCAAAATTCAATTTCAACGCATTAAAATTGACTTCATTTTCTTTGAATGTATATTTTGAATTTGGCATATCAATATTGATTGTAAAATCAATATCTGTCTTTGCTTCATTCAAATAAGTAACATTTCCAGAGCTCAAAGTAAACTTATCAGCCGTTGTTTTAGTCGCTAAATCATAAATTGCTTCAGTGAAATTTCCATTTCCAGTATGATTTAGATTAACAATATCGACCCAAACATCAGAAACCGCATCATCATAAATAATTTTACCATTATTGATTGTATATTCATCCAAATTCAATGCAAACTTCATAGGTTCAGCTTCCATTGTATCCAACTCTTCGGTTGGAATTGTAATGTCATAATTCGCCTTTCCGTTCTCCATAACTTTAACATAAAGCATTGGTTCATCTAATGTTATACGTTCGATTTCCATCAATTCACCATTGATAATCGACATAATATCCAATCGAGTTTCAAAAGATTTTATATCCGCTAAACGAATACCTTTAAACTCTTCAATTCCATCAACTTTTAAGCCTTCTAAACTCAATGTTATATCCGGAAAACTACGCAACATTCCAACGCCAACATCACTAAATTCGATTTTAGCACGAACGTTTTCGTTAATCACTTTTTGTACTTCATCTAATATTCTATCCTTAAAAAAGTAAGGAATCGCAACAGCAGCCAAAACGATTAGAAATAAGAAAATTCCTAATCCTTTTAGGATTCGTTTGAATATTGATTTTTTCTTTTTTGGTTGATTACTTGTTTTTTCTGTCATAGTTTTTTGTCTTTGTCTAATCAGTTGTCAGCCATTCTCGGTTTAAAAAATTTTATAATGCATTTTATAAAGAATTGATGCTTTTAATGACTTTTTTGCTTAAATAAGAACATTCGACATTCGATTTTAAATCGCCCGTCGAATTCTTACTTAATTTAGATTGCAGATTATCGTAAAAATCACTAATTACAGCAAAACACATTACGAAT
>JBGCFH010000244.1:0-18845 GCA_045106825.1 Saprospiraceae bacterium
ACTACGATGCAAATTAATTCCTTCTGCCAATACTTCTGTTGTCACAATGATTTTGAATTTGTCTTCTCTATCGTTTTCCTTATAGTTTGCATCAAAATTACGACGAATAGTATTGTAGCGATTTTTTTGATTTTTAGAACTAACATCTAAAACATCTTGACGACCGATTTCTGTTAGTTTTAATTTTAAATAATCAACCGTATCTTTTGACTCTGAAAAAATGACTAATTTTTTTTCAGGATTTTTATCCGATAGAAACGTTTTGTCCAACTCTTCGATGAATTTATCCAATTTCGGATCATAATTGATTTTATACCATTCATTCACCAAATTATTCAAAATTTGTTGGTCAGCTTTCAATCCAATCAATAAATTTGGGTCAAAGTCCGCCGCTTTATAAATTGCATTATTGGGTTTTTCCTCACTGATTTCTTCAATTTTTGCTTCAATCTCATCCTCTTTTCCTTCTTCATAATATTTATTAATATCTAAATCAGGAGCAATATAAATTTTATCATTTTCAAACATTTTAATCATTCGTTGATTATTTTTTTGAAAACGAAATAGGGAATTTTTAAATGCAAAAAAACTACTTTCCAAGCGTTTAACCAATTGCGTTTGCATGATTCCTGCTAACAATTCAGAAATCAATTTGGCGTTATCATATAATTCTTGGTATTCATCATTTACATATTCAATCGCACGATAACGAAAATAACCTAATTGATCTTTCAAAACATCAATTGTTGTCGTAAATAATTTATCTAAATCGTCATTAAAAATATAGTGAATAGAAATCGGTTCATTTTCCTTAGGAAATGTCATACCTC
Source organism: Saprospiraceae bacterium (assembly GCA_045106825.1). Taxonomy (GTDB): domain Bacteria; phylum Bacteroidota; class Bacteroidia; order Chitinophagales; family Saprospiraceae; genus CAWVWD01. Next base: position 831 of record JBGCFH010000244.1, read on the forward strand.
GTTCTTCTATATCTTTTTTATAACGTTCAATCTTACGAATGTCTGCACGAGTTCTACGAATAACCAATTCTTTGAAAACCAAATCCCGAATCGGTGTATAAATTGCCTTTACTTTTTCGACCAATTCAGCGTGTTTTGTGATTTTTTTTAGCTTTTTATAAGCCTGCATTTTAGGATAAAAAAACGATTGTAAATTAGGAACGCCATCAATAGTTGATTTTCGAGCATCTTGAAAAAGATAGATTTGATTGGCAATATCATCAGGTCGATTATTCAAAGGTGTAGCGGAAAGCAACATCACTTTTTTACGTCTGCTGGCATCATTTCCTAATTTTTTTCGTGGCGTTTTACAAATTAATTCCAATAACGCATATTGTTCAGAACTCGTATTTCGGAATTTATGTGATTCATCCACAACAATTAAATCAAAATCCTCAGGATTCAAATAGTCATAATTGTCACCATCAATTATTTTGTGTAAACTACCATTTGTAATAAACTGAACGTAATTGGTTAATTGAAAATCTTTAATCGTAGATTTCCAATTTGTCGCTAATGCAGGTGGATAAACGACAAGTATTTTTGTATTAAAACCATTGTGTTGAATATACTTTTTAATAATTCGAGTAGCGACAACGGTTTTTCCCAAACCGACAACATCCGCTAAAATAAAGCCATTATGTCGCATCATTTTACCATAACCATCAATCACAGCATCCGCTTGATATTCCAAATTTGTATAGCCTTTTGGTAAATTCGTATCAAAAATCTCACTTCGTTCAACTGATTTCCCGAAATATTCAATCAACATTTTGATATATAATTCAAAAGGTGTGATCTCATCATTGATGTAAGATTGTTTTTTAATCTTTTGAGCATCGACAGGCAAAATTTCAGTCGCATTTTTCCAAAGTGCTTCAAACTCATCTAAGGCAAATTGAACATTATCATAATCACGAAGTAAAACATTAAATTCATAATTTGAATATTGTGTATTTTTTCCACCTAAACCTGCACTTGTGAAGTTAGATGAACCAGTGATAACATTACCAAAAGTATGTTCATTAAAGTTTTTTGGTCTAAAAATATAGATTTTAGCGTGTAATCTTCTATCGCCACTTGCTCGCATTTCTATTCGTCCTGAAACAATATCTTCTATAAATTGAATAATACCATCTTCTACATTTTGACGATAATTTGCATTCGCAATATCTTTTTTTACTTCATTAAGAAAAGTCGATTTTGTTTCCGTTTTATCTTCAAAATACAATTGTCCTTTATCATGTGCTTTTTTAGAAAGTTCATCAATATTTATACCGACCAAAATTCTAATCTTAGGGATTTCTTTTAATAGATGTCGCATTTGAAAATATCCTGATGCACGAAAATAACCGACCAAGGCATCAAAATTTTCAATTTGATTATTTAGAATAACGCCTTCAAATTTTTTGTAAAGGCTATTTTCTTCTGTTCTATTTGTAAAGAATTTTGTACTCATCAAATACACTTAGATTGTTTGTAAAGAATATTTTGTCACTTATAATAATCTATAAATCTAAAGAAATTTTACTGAATGCCTAAAAAATGATTAAATACAATTAAATAAGATAAAGAAATCGCAGGATTCGGATATTCAAAAACTTTTCAACTTTTGTACGCTTCTGAGTACCCTTAAACTAATAACAGTCTGCAAATCATTGATTTACAGACTGTTATGTTTTATTGAGTGATCCCGACAGGATTCGAACCTGTGACCGTCTCATTAGAAGTGAGATGCTCTATCCAGCTGAGCTACGGGACCAAAATATATGTTTGCTTAAAAAGCGATGCAAATTTATAGCTATTTTTATAAAAAGCAAATTGTTTGCAAGATATTTTACTAACAAGGTGATTTTTTTTTAGTTCCACTAAAAATGACTTTTTTTTAAAGTTTCTAAATAAAGATACAAATTAATAAAAATCACAAAAAGGTTATATTTTTATCATTTATTTGCGTAGTTTTGATTAATTAAAAAACTAAAAACTTTTTACAAATCATGTCTGCAAAAATCACAACCATTCAAATAGAAGAAAGTTGGAAAGAAGTATTATCTGATGAATTTCAACAACCTTATTTTTTAGCAATTAAAGAATTTTTAATCAAGGAAAGAAAAGCTGGAAAAACGATTTATCCTCCTGGTCCTTTAATTTTTAATGCGTTTAATTCCACGCCATTCAATGATGTAAAAGTCGTAATTTTGGGACAAGATCCATATCATGGCCCAAATCAAGCGATGGGTTTGTCGTTTTCTGTTCCACCAGAAGTTCGTACACCAGCTTCATTACGAAATATTTATAAAGAATTAGCAGCGAATATTGAAGGTTTTCAGATTCCGAAACATGGTGATTTGTCGAGTTGGTCAACGCAAGGCGTTTTTATGTTGAATGCGATGTTGACGGTTGAACATAAAAAAGCTGGTTCGCATCGAAAAGCTGGTTGGCAAAAGTTTACGGATGCTGTGATTAAAAAACTATCTGACGAACGAGAAGGTATTATTTTTATGCTTTGGGGAAATTTTGCAAAAGGGAAAAAAGTGCTAATTGATACTTCTAAACATCATGTTTTGGAATCCGTTCATCCTTCGCCTTTGGCTGGAAATGCGTTTTTAGGAAATCGCCATTTCATTACCGCAAATGAATTATTGGAAAAACAAGGAAAAGAACCGATTAACTGGCAAGTGTAATTTAGTGATTAGTTAGCGGGTGAAAAGAGTCAGCATTGTAGCTAAATTAACGTGAACTAAAGATTAAAACAGATATAATTTGTTGATAATCAATATTCTGCGTTTAGACGGTTTGAAAACCGCCTCTTTAGATAATAAAAGTTTAAAAAATATCTGAATCAATTCAATTTTCGTATGTTTTTCAATGTGTAATAATCTATAGAATCGGTTTTCAAACCGATTAAACGCAGAATATCGAACTTTATACAATGTTTATTAATAATTGAGTCCTAATTTTAATCCTTAGTTAACGTTAAATTATAAAAATAAATTACAATTAGGTTTACTAACTAATCACTAAAAATGAAATTTCCATTTGGCTTAAAACGTGCAGCAGCAATGTGTATTTTGCAATATAAAGATGATACACAAAACAAGTTTTTATTATTAAATAGAATCAAAGAACCTTTTATTGGTCATTTTGTGCCTGTCGGTGGCAAACTTGATCCACACGAAAATCCAACCCATGCCGCTAAGCGAGAAACGTTTGAGGAAACAGGTTTGCAAATTGATGATTTCAAATTTTGCGGTATTTTGACCGAAAGTTCTCCAATAAAGTATAACTGGATTTGCTATATTTATTTAGCTCAAATTGAGGATATTGAACCGCCTTTTTGTGATGAAGGTACTTTGGAATGGATAGATTTCGACGATATTTTGAACGTTCCTACGCCGCCGACCGATTGGCAAATTTATAAATATGTCTTAGAAAATCGTCCATTTGCATTTAATGCAATTTATAACGAAAATATGGAAATGACAGAAATGTGGGAAGATTTTGAAGGTATTCGAGTGGTTTAAAGGTCGGACGCTTCGAAAGCGTCTGAGCCTTAAAGGGCTTTCTCATAAAAAACATTCTGCGTTTAATCGGGTTGAAAACCCGATTCTATAGATAGGAAAAGGATTAATGAAACACTCAACTTTATATTTTCGAGTGCTTCTTTGTAATGAACCATCTAAAGAATCGGATTTTAATCCGATTAAACGCACGATTTTGGCATTATTAATTTTTTATAAGAAAACCCTTCTGACCCTTAATATAATTCTTATTCCAACTCAAAATAAATATATTGTTCGTTCATAATGGAAGGTCGATAACGAATTTTTAAATCCTTTCTTTTATCTTTTGGAACATCAAACCCTCGCATGAGATGAACTGTTGTTTTTGGTGGAATAGCAGCATCTCCAAAATCTTCAATTAAGGAACTCAAAGTGTATTTCTTACCATCAACATCAATAGCATACAAAGATAATATTGTCCCAAAATAACTTGTATCGACTTCATGATTTGTTATGGTAAAGTAAGTCAAAAGAAACTCATCATTAGAGAAATTAAAAATATTGTATTGATTACTATACAATGCTGAATCCAATTGGATTTCCATCTGTTTTACACGAATTTTATTTCCATTTTTTATAGGTTCAGCAGTGCCATCTACTAACATTGTGACGTAATCATAAATATTAAGAATACGATTAAATTTTTCTTTTTTATAAGTTTTTCGCCATTTTGATTTTTCCATTACACCGGGATAGTTGACCTCTATATTGACCTTTTTATAATACATTTGTGTCGCAATTTTTTCAATAATTGAGTCACTTAAATCTAAATTAGAGTTCCAAATATTAAATGTTTGATTGCCAATGTTGATATTAAACTCGGGATCAAGGACTTCATTACTTTTAATACTTCGATGTTGTCTTTCTGTTCTGTAATTGTATGTTAAGGTTGCTTTTTTAACAATCGACATACTCAATACTTCTTCCTTAAAATTACCTAATGGATTTCTAATTATCTTATCATCTTCAACAATAACATAATCCATCATTCCAAAAAGAAAAGCAATTTGTAATCCTAAACTGATGAAAAAACCTGTATTTTTTAATCCTTTGATAGTATGATGAATAGAAGTGATTTCTGGATATTTATCCCATTCTTTTAAGGGAACTTCCTTGGCTGTACGAGCAAAAAATAAAGCGATTAACACAATGACAGCAATTCCTAAACCAACTATAACGATGTAAAAAAGATAGACATTGTGTGGAATAAAATAGCCATTTGAGGTATTAAATAACCATTCTTGTATTTTCATCAAACCTTTCGCACCAAAGATTCCAAATCCTAAAATCATCAATGTACCGATTATAATGAATGAATATTGCCAAGTTTTGAGTATTTTAAATCGAGGAATATATTGCTTTGTAAATATTTGAGAGGCAATTATTTCTGTCAATTTCCTTTCTGAAAGATTGGCAATAGAATTTTTGCCCAGTTTGTAAAAAAGAGCGGTTATAAGTGACCAAATCGTTATTAATATAAAGAATTTGATAATTGTCGTATTATTATATTGCTACATTGCTACATTGTTTTTAAAACAAAATTTTGAAAAAAATTGTCCTTACAATTTAACTATCTAACAATTAAGCTATTTAAATTTTACTAAAAGAAAACCTAAAAATAACAGATAAATTCAAAAGATGGTATTTAGTTCGTATTTTTGCACTCATTTTTGAATTTGTATCCCAAAAATGCAATTTGGAATCATACAAATTCATTAACTAAAAGCAAAGAAAATGGTTTATTTGACAAGGCGATTGACATTCAATGCTGCTCACAAACTTTGGGTAGATGAATGGTCTCGTGAAAAAAACCTTGATATTTTTGGTAAGTGTGCAAACCCAAATTGGCATGGTCATAACTATCAATTATTCGTAACGGTAAAGGGAAAACCGGATCCTTTACGAGGTTATGTTATGGACGCAAAGGAGTTGAAACAAGTCGCCAAAAAATTAGTGGTTGATAAATTAGATCATTCTAATTTAAATTTAGATGTAGATTTTATTCCTAAAAATACACAACCTACAACTGAAAATTTAGCGATTTTGATTTGGCAACAATTAGAAAAATCAATTGCTGAATATGGTTGTCAATTGCATTGTATCAAATTAACAGAGACTGAAAATATTTACTGTGAATATTACGGTGAAGCGTTTTAACTTAAGTATGAAGTATAAACTATAAGGTCTCAACTACTTTATAACTCATACTTCATACTTTATACTTACAAGAAACTTGGGTTATAAAAAAAGTGAACAATACAGTGAAGATACAACTCAGAAACTGGTAAAAAAGTATCGCAAAATCATCAATGAATTAGGAGAAGATGTTGAACGTGAAGGTTTGGTGAAAACCCCCGAACGTGCTGCAAAAGCGATGCAGTTTTTAACGCATGGTTACGATTTAAAACCAGCTGATATTCTTAAAAGTGCCATGTTTGCAGAAGATTACAATGAAATGGTCATTGTAAAAGATATTGAAGTTTATTCACTTTGTGAACATCATATTTTACCATTTTTTGGAAAAGCACATATTGCTTATATTCCAAATGGACATATTGTTGGTTTAAGTAAATTACCACGAATTGTCGATGCTTTTGCTCGTCGTTTGCAAGTACAAGAACGCTTGACACAACAAATTATAGATTGTATTCAAGATACTTTGCAACCTCAAGGTGTCGCTGTTGTTATCGAAGCACAGCATATGTGTATGATGATGCGTGGTGTTCAAAAACAGAATTCTATGACAACAACGTCTGCTTTTACAGGTGCGTTTCATCAAGTAGAAACACGAAATGAATTTTTAAATTTGATAAAATAAATGGATTGTTTGATTATTTGATTGCTAAATTGTTTTGACGTATTTTATGCAAATCAACTAATGACTAATTAACTAATTACTAATTACTAAATAAATGAAAGCATACGTTTTTCCAGGTCAAGGTGCTCAATTTGAAGGAATGGGTAAAGACCTTTACGAAAGTTCAGCTATTGCAAAAGAATTGTTAGATCAAGCCAATGATATATTAGGTTTCCGTATTACAGACGTGATGTTTGAAGGAACTGCCGAAGAATTAAAACAAACAAAAGTAACACAACCAGCGATATTTTTACATTCTTGCATTAAAGCAAAAATGGCTGGTGATTCGTTTCAACCTGATGTTGTCGCTGGTCACTCTTTGGGCGAGTTTTCGGCTTTAGTTGCTGCTGGTGCGATGTCATTTGAAGATGGTTTAAAATTGGTTTCTCAACGTGCTTTAGCGATGCAAAAAGCTTGTGAAATGCAAGAAAGTACAATGGCTGCAATTTTAGGTTTAGATGATGAAGTAGTGGAAAAAGTATGTGCAGAAATTGACGAAATTGTTGTTCCTGCTAATTATAATTGTCCTGGCCAATTAGTTATTTCTGGTTCAATCGAAGGTATTAATAAGGCTTGTGAAGCCCTGAAAGCAGCTGGTGCAAGACGTGCTTTGGTATTGCCAGTTGGCGGTGCATTTCACTCGCCGTTGATGGAACCTGCTCGTGAAGAGTTACAAGCCGCTATCGAAGCAACAGAATTCAAAACACCAAATTGTCCAATCTACCAAAATGTAGATGCAAAACCTACAACGGACGCAGCAACGATTAAAACAAACTTAATCGCTCAATTAACATCACCAGTTCGTTGGACACAAACAATGTTGAATATGATTGCTGATGGTGTTGAAACATTCGTAGAAGTTGGTGGAACTGGCAAAGTTATCCGAGGAATGATTCGAAAAGTTGATAGAAAAATGCCAACGGAAACTTTGTAAAAAATTAGATTTTAAAATCTAATATAAATTCCGTCATTCCGACGTAGGTCGGAATCTTCTAAGCTTTAAAGACGAAATCTTGTAAAAGTTCAAATTTAAAAAGTGCGAACTTCTCAAACATTGAGTTTCAAATGTTCAGGAGATTCCGACCTTCGTCGGAATGACGGGAAATTTTACTTTTTTGCTAATAAAAGGAAAAGATTACTACATCGAAAATGGCTTGTATGTATTTACAGCTGAATTTCACAAAAAACGTGGTTACTGCTGCGGAAGCGGTTGCCGACATTGTCCTTATCCAATTGATAATGGAGAATTGACAATTGACCTGTCCCGAAATCTCGGGAACAATGAGTAACAACAGTCAATTATCAATTATCAATTATCAATTATCAATTTAAAAATTGAACTTTCCATTCTACATTGCTAAAAAAGTGGCGTTTAGTGGTCGAAAAACATTTTCTACCAATATCATTCGTATTGCAATTGCTGCGGTTGCGTTGTCTATTGCCGTAATGATTGTCACAACTGGCTTAGTATCAGGTTTTAAGCAAGTAATAAGTGAGAAGGTTTTTGGATTTTGGGGACATATTCATATCGAACATTTGAGTTCTAACAACTCATTTGAGGCTTTACCTTTAGAAACTAAACAACCGTTTTATCCTCATTTAGATACAATCTCCAAGGTAAATTATTACGATCAACGAAGATGGTTTGGACAACCTGTTCCTGATGGTTTTTTAGGATTGGAGTCAAAAGTTGAAAGACAAACAATCGGTGGCGTTCGGCACATTCAAATGTATGCAAACAAAGCTGGTGTTATCAAAACTCGTGACCAACTCGAAGGTATTGTTCTAAAAGGAATTGGAAAAGATTACGATTGGAATTTTTTGAAAAAATACCTTATTAAAGGTGATACACTTTCGTGGAATGATAGTACAATGTCCCGTTCGGTTTTGATTTCTGAACAAACGGCAAAGCGACTTAAATTAGGAATTGGCGACAAGTTACAAGTCAATTTTGTTGAACGTGTACAGATTATTCGACAGTTCGAAGTCATTGGATTGTATCGAACTGGTTTGGAAGAGTACGATAGAAAATTTGCGATTGTTGATATTCGTCAGATTCAAAAACTGAATGATTGGGAAGAAAACGAAGTTAGTGGTTTTGAGGTGTTTTTAGATGATATTCGAGATTTAGATCCGATTTGGTCAGATATTTATTATACCAAACTTCCAACCAACGTTTACGCCAATACAATTAAAGAGGTTTATCCAACAATCTTTGGTTGGTTAGACCTACAAGATACGAACGAAACGGTAATTATCGCCCTGATGATTATTGTTTGTTTTATTAATATGACGACCGTTTTACTCATTATAATTTTGGAAAGAACCAATATGATTGGAATCCTCAAAGCCTTAGGTAGCAACGATTGGAACGTTCAACGAATGTTTTTATATTATTCGGGTTACATTTTAGGAAAAGGTTTGTTTTGGGGAAATTTAATCGGCATCGGTTTGTGTTTGATTCAACAACATTTTGGTGTCATAACCCTTTCAGAAGAGGCTTATTATGTCAAAACTGCTCCTGTAGATTTAGATTTATGGACAGTAATTTTCTTGAATTTAGGTACTTTGGTGATTAATATTATTGTACTGATTATTCCATCTTATTTGGTGACGAGAATTACTCCTGTAAAGGCAATAAGGTTTAAGTAGATTGTAGAAAAATGACAACTACAACAGTTTTAATCTTTCACCGACCTTAATAATGTTCTTGATTTAACGGCAGAAATCACTCAAAAAGCTGCTGAAATTTACGCTAATCTACGAAAACAAGGTTTCACTATTGGACACAATGATATTTTGATTGCTGCTACAGCGATTGTTAATGATATGATTTTAGTGACGAATAATACGAAGCATTTTCAACAAATTGAGGAGTTGGAATTTGTGAATTGGTTGGAAGAGTAGGGGAGAACAGAAATATATTTGGGAACTTTTACAATAACCAAATTTGACCATTTCAAAAATATGTATCTTTGGAAACAAACTATTTAGTTATGACGACAGATACAATAATTCAATCCGAACAATATTCTGATAGTTAGATTTTTTGAGAATTATTAATATTTTAACCTGAAAATCAATAATATATGGCAAAAGATATTTTCCATTATGATGTAAAAGAAGGTTGGAATGTTGTTAAAGACCCGTTTATCATCAAATCCAAAAAATTAAATGCTCGTTTAGAAGTTGATTTGGCTCTTGAAAAAGCTATCACATCATGGATAAGTTAAATCGAAATATAAACGCAGTTATTAATTTGTTGGAAACAACCGCAGAAGTTGAACGTGTTGAAGAAAAAATTTACGAACAACTTATTTTCGACCATAATCGCTGTCATTATATGATGATTTGGTTAGGCTTTAGTGATAAAGGTGGTTTTACCAATAAAATTATGCTGCATTTTGAAGTCAAAGAAAGTGGTAAAGTTTGGATTTATGCAAATTGGACAGAAATCGACGTTGCAGAAGCTTTGATTGAACGAGGTGTTTTGGGTTCGGATATTGTTTTGGGTTTTCAGCCGAAATATATTCGGGAAGTTTCGGGGTTTGCGGTGGCTTAAGTAAGAAAAAATTATGGAAGAAATAACTCAATTATTAGATAAAGTTTCACTAATCAATCAAAAGCACGAAGCGATTGCCAAAGCATCAGGTGAAAACTTTAATATATTTTCCATTATGCGAATGGAAAGAAATGAAGTCAAAACTCATTCAAGGTTTATTGCAGAATTACTTAATCCTAAAGGAAGACATGGACAAGGTGATTTGTTTTTGAAATTATTTTTGGAAGAAGTTAAAATCATAGATTTTGAAACGGAAAAAGCTAATGTTTATGTTGAGTATTACGTGGGAAAAGTTACCAAAACAACAGGTGGAAGAATTGATATTCTGATTAAAAATCAAAAAAATCAAGTAATTTGTATTGAGAATAAGATTTATGCAGAAGAACAGAAAAACCAACTTTTAAGGTATTATAATGCTTTTTCAAATGATAATAAGGTGTTATTTTTAACCTTAAAAGGTAACCAAAGTAATAATCACAAGAATTTCCAAAAGTACAAATCAATTTCTTATCAAGAAAATATCATCAATTGGCTCGAAAAAAGTCAGGTTCATTTAACAGAAAAATCCTATTTAAAGCAAGCAATTCAGCAATATATTAACATAATTAAGAAATTAACCAACCAACATATAAATCAGAATATGAACAACGAAATTTTAAAGGAAATAATGAAAAGTGAAGATAGCTTTAAAGCATTTGTAAGTTTGAATAAAGCTAAAAACGATGTTTATAAATCTATACTTAAAGAAGTGGTTTTTCCTATTTTAGATGAAATTGATAAGAATAATAACACACTAAAACTACATATTAATAAAGGAAAACTTTTGAAAAAAAGTGGACGTAACGAATTCTATTTTATCAATGATTTTTTAGAAAAAAATAATCTCCGGATAACATTCAAGTTTGAAAAAAATAAAGTACAGGAATTTATTTTTGGATTTATGAAAATCCAAAGTAAAGAAAGTAGTGAATATGATTCTAAAATTATTGAAGAGTTTAAAAATAAGTTTGGTAATCCAAAAAATACTTGGAAATGGTTATGTTATAAGAGCTATAACGGATTTAGAAATTGGGAAAAGTTAGAAGTTTTACAAAGAATTAAATATGAAAATTTCAACGAAGATATAAATCGGAAAATAAGGTTGATGTTAGATATTATCAATGATGTCCGGTAGCTTTTCCGTTGAAATTACTTGATTACGCTTAGATTGTACTAATCCTTTTTCCACTTTCTGAATAAATAGTAAACGTTCAATCAATTCGTCAATATTGAATTGTTCGGGCATTGTGCCAACTGTTTCTAAAACTTTTGCTTTTGTCACCATATTTCAAATATTTAATACGTTCAAATTTATTAAAAAGAAATGAAATTATGGTACTATAAGTTTCTTCAAACAAAAATGATTATATAAAAATCAGCGAAATTCTGCGTAAATCAGCGTGTTCAGCGTTCAAATCAAAAACCACAAAAAAAGCCATTCCGAACAAACGGAACAGCTTTTCAATAATTTATCATTAATGGCAAAGGCAATGCCGTTTGCCCTACGGTTATTTTGTTTTCACTTCAACAGCCGAATTTCCTTTCACCTCAACCTCATTTCCATAAACCTTAACCACCAAATCCATATCAGAATGATTCGTAACCGTAACCATTTCTTGTGTCGTTTTCACATCTAAAATTGCACCACGGAAACGGATATTAAAATCAAAAGATGTCCATTGTTTTGGAATAAAAGGAGCGAAGTGTAACATTCCGTCATAAACTCTCATTCCACCGAAACCTTTGGTAACAGACATCCATGTTCCTGCCATTGACGTAATGTGTAAGCCGTCTTCGGTGTCGTTATTGTAATCATCCAAATCCAAACGAGCAGTACGAACATACATTTCGTAGGCCTTTTCTTCCATGCCTAATTTCGACGCTAAAATAACGTGAACACAAGGAGAAAGTGAAGATTCATGAACGGTAATAGGTTCGTAAAACTCAAAATTTTTGCGGTGTTGTTCTTCTGTAAATTGTTCTTCAAATAAGTACAAACCTTGTAAAACGTCCGCTTGTTTGATAAAGCAAGAACGCAAGATTCTATCCCAAGACCAATTTTGATTAATCGGCAAATGCTTGTCATCTAAGTCCGCAACTTTGATAATTTCCTTGTCCATAAAATTATCTTGCTGCATGAAAATACCTAACTCCTCATTTGTTGGGAAATACATTTTCTCAGAAATATCTGCCCATTTTGCCGTTTCATTCGCTTCGTCCAAATTGATTTTTGCAGCGATTTCAGCAAATCGGTTGGCATCATCATTCTTAACAAAATCAATCGCTTTACGAGCATAATCCATTGTCCAACAAGCGATATAGTTGGTGTACCAATTGTTGTTTACATTGTTTTCATACTCGTTTGGTCCAGTAACGCCGAGCATTACATATTTGTCTTTGGCATTTGACCAATTCACACGTTGAGCCCAAAAACGAGAAATTCCAACCAATACTTCCAAACCGTATTCCGTCAAATATTTTTCGTCATTCGTATAGCGAATGTAGTCGTAAATTGCGAAAGCAATTGCACCATTTCGATGGATTTCTTCAAAGGTAATTTCCCACTCATTATGACATTCTTCGCCGTTCATCGTAACCATCGGATACAACGCTGCACCATCAGAAAACCCTAATTTTGCGGCATTTTCAATCGCTTTTTGCAAATGCTTATAACGATAAACCAACAATTGACGACCAACTTTTTCGTCCGCTGTCGCTAAATAAAATGGCAAACAATACGCTTCTGTATCCCAATAAGTCGAACCACCATATTTCTCACCCGTAAAACCTTTTGGTCCGATGTTCAAGCGTTCATCTTCGCCAGTATAGGTTTGATTCATGTGGAAAATATTGAAACGAATCCCTTGTTGTGCTGCCACATCGCCTTCGATTCTAATATCTGATTCTTCCCATTTTGCCGCCCAAGCCTTGATTTGAGCATCCAAAAGAGCATCAAAACCAGCTTCAACTGCACGTCCAACTGCTTCCTTACATTTTCCTAAAATTGCTGATTTGTCGTAGTTGAAAGAAGAAATGTTAGCAGCATATTTATAAATTGTCGTTGTTTCGCCTTGTTTTGTTTCGACATTAATAATATTAGAAACATATTTCAAACGTTCTACTGTTTCCGCTTTCGCTTGTCCCGATTTCTCGGCGGCTAAATCTATTGTCGTTCCATTTTGGACAATCGAATATTGCATACCAGTACAAACGTGAAAAGCAGTTTTTTTCGTTTCCGCAATATTATAAGCCGAACCAATAACCGTTTCTTTTGCTATTTCAATCCAGAATTTCTCGTCATAATTCGAGTCTTTATTTTCTACATCAAAATCAACGTAAGGTTCAATCGTCAAATTTCCATCGAAATTCATCGCTGTAATTGAATATTCAATCGCTCCGATTTGGTCATCAGCGATAGAACAAAAACGCTTAGAATTAACGACCACTTTTTTTCCACTTGCCAAAGTCGCCTCAAATGAACGGTGTAAAACACCCGTTTTCATATCCAAAACACGACTAAAAGCTCCAACTTCACACGTCGCCAAATCCAATTCCTCGCCATCAATCGTGATATTAATACCAATCCAATTTGCTGCATTTAATACTTTTGCGAAATATTCAGGATAACCATTTTTCCACCAACCAACACGAGTTTTGTCAGGATAATAAACACCAGCAACATAACTTCCTTGAAGCGTGTGACCAGAATATTTTTCCTCAAAATTCGCACGTTGTCCCATGCGACCATTGCCAATACTGCAAAGCGACTCTGAAATTTCGTTATACTCAGGACGGAATTTATCTTCGATAATCTTCCATTCATCGTGAATGATGTAATTTTTCATTTCTTTTTTTTAGCTTGTCCCGATTTCTCGGTGATGATTGGTGATTGGTGATTAGTTGGCTTTCTGCTTATTCTATCATCTATCCTCAATCGCCTAATTTTTAGTTTATTTTGATGTTTATGTTTTCTGTAATTTATAATTATAATCTCAATCTAAAACCGCAATCTTTCCGTCATTCCCAACTCGATTGGGAATCTCCCAAACATTAAAGTCGAAAATTCCAATACTTCCACAATCGAAAAATCAATATCCAGCAAATATCAAACAATCAATTCACAATCAAACCTTACTTTTGGATAATTCAAATTGTGAATTACGAAAATGTTGGTTTGATGGTGAACTCTAACCTTAAAATTCCTTGAACGAAAAGTATAATTCTTTACTTAGTCCGAATTTTGAACATATAACTTGGGAGATTCCCTATCAAGTTGGGAATGACGGAATTCTGTGTGGATTTTAGATTGTAAATCTTAATTCAACAATCTAAAACAAAGGACGAATAGCCAATTATTTTCATAAAAAACTATTCGTCCTATTTTAATGTGCTGATGTGTTAATGTGTTGATGTTGTTGTTCGTTTAACATCAACACGTCAACACGTCAACACATTTTAAGCATTACGATTAATACAATTCAAATCCTTAAACGCTTGTTTCAAACGTGTAACAAAAGACTGTTCTGCTGCACGAACCCATTTACGAGGATCATATTTTTTCTTATTTGGTTGATCGTCACCTTCAGGATTTCCGATTTGTGTTTGTAAATATGCTTCGTTTTTAACGTAATATTCACGAACACCACTTAAATAAGCCCATTGCATATCCGTATCAATGTTCATTTTGATTGCACCATATTCGATAGCTTCTGCGATTTTTGCAGGTTCTGAACCAGAACCACCGTGGAAAACGAAGTTTACAGGATTATCACCAGTTCCGAATTTTTCTTTAATATGAATTTGAGAATCTCTCAAAATCTTAGGCGTTAAAACAACATTTCCAGGCTTATAAACACCGTGAACATTACCAAAAGCAGCAGCAACCGTAAAGTCAGGACTGATTTTAGATAATTCCTCATAAGCATAAGCAACTTCTTCTGGTTGTGTGTATAACTTAGATACATCAACATCAGAGTTGTCAACACCATCTTCTTCGCCACCAGTTACACCTAACTCGATTTCGATAGACATTCCGATTTTTGCAAAACGCTCTAAGTATTGCTTAGAAATTTCGATATTCTCCTCAATCGGTTCTTCTGACAAATCCAACATGTGAGAACTGTATAAAGGTTGTCCAGTAGCTTCAAAGTGAGCTTCACCAGCAGCTAACAAACCGTCAATCCAAGGTAATAATTTCTTAGCAGCGTGATCGGTGTGTAAAACCACAGGAACACCATAAGCTTTTGCCATGTGATGAACGTGATGAGCACCAGCAATTGCACCAGCGATTGAAGCCGCTTGACCATCATTTGATAAACCTTTTCCAGCGTTGAAAGAAGCTCCACCGTTTGAAAACTGAATGATAACAGGTGAATTCAAATCACGAGCCGTTTCCAAAACTGCATTGATAGAACTTGAACTAATTACATTTACTGCAGGTAATGCAAAATTATTATCGTTTGCATACTTGTATAATTCTTGAACTTCTTCGCCGTATAATACACCAGCTCTAAATCTTCCTTTAGACATAATTTTAATTTGTTTTGATTGATTAAGGTGTCGGACGCTTTCAAAGCGTCCGACACCTAATTATATATAATTTGTTAGTGAAATATATGAGCCGTTGCCCAATTTTGCTGCAAAAATAAGGAGATTATTAATGCAATGCTACTAACAACTTAAATTTAATTCGTTTATTATTTAGACCTGTCAGGTCTTTGAATTATATTTTACAATTTAGAAATCCAAGCTTCATCAATTTCATGCAAACCTGCAATGACATGATGTGCATGACCTAAACTTTCGACACTTCCACAACCAACCGCTGTAAAACCGCCATTCAAAGCCGCTTGAACACCTTTTGCTGCATCTTCAAAAACTACAGTTTCTTCAGGCTTTACACCTAATTGTTCTGCACCCATTAAGAATACTTGCGGATGAGGTTTACTTTCTGTTGTTTTTGTTCCATCAATGATGACTTCAAAATAATGTTTCATTCCTAAATAATCTAAAACAGGTTGAGCATTCTTACTCGCAGAACCTAAAGCAATTTTATAACCTTTTGCTTGCAATTCATCTAACAATGATTTCACCCCTGGCAAAGCATCTTCCTCTGTCATGTTAACCAAAAGTTCTTTGTACCATTCATTTTTAGTATAAGCTAATTGCTCTTTTTCTTCTTGCGTTTTCTCAACTCCGCCCAGTTCCAAAATCATTTCTAATGAAGCCATTCGGCTAACACCTTTTAGTTTTTCATTGAATTTTTCATCAAAATCGAATCCTAAAGAATTAGCTAACTTTCGCCAGGCTGTAAAATGATATTTGGCAGAATCTGTGATTACACCATCTAAGTCGAATATGCAGGCTTTTATCATCTATGTTTGGTTTATAATTATTTACAATTAAAGTTTGAATTTTTTTTAAAATATTAGACCAATATATAGTGTAATTATGACACTAACAAAAAATGTTTTCAAAAAACTTATTGGTTATTAGTGCAAAGATAATAAAAAATATCCAAAGTGTAATTTTTACACTAAGGTGAAAAATGATATTTTTTCTTTTAAAGAAGTTGATGAAATAAGTATGGATTGAAAAAATGCCGTTTATTTTTATCAAAAAAAAATAAAGAACCAAATACTAAAAAAGTGCAAATATGAAAAAAATAGCTGTTTTAGAACCAATAACTGCTTTTTCACACCTATACACTTTATTCAAATGAAGCTCTACTTCGAATGAACAGAATGATTGGATAATTATAGATTATATGTTTTTCTTGTTCTAATATTCTCATTATTAGTTCATTAAGTTTATTTGCATTCAAAATAGTTTGTTCGATTATTTCATATCTTTTTGTAAAAATAGAGGTTCGAGGATATGATTTCTGTGAACGTATATCCTTTTTTTGAGGAATAAGTCTTTTTTTGAATGAGATTAATCCTTGATTTAAGCATAAAGCGTAACACAATGCAGCAACGGCAACCATTAGTCGAATTTTATCAAAGTCTTTAAAATTGATTTGTTCTAATCGAATCCCTTTTTCTTTAATATCCTCAAAGAAAACTTCTATTTTCCCACCGAGGTTTCGGGGCAGGCATCGTTTATCATAAGTGTTACTTACCCAATTAATTTCTTGTGATGTACTGATGAATCGAATATAAATATCTTTGTCTGCTTTAGACAATTCATCTTTTTGACCTTTTAATAGACGAACATGATAGAAAAATAAATGCCCTTTAATCTCTATTTGTGCTGTAAAATATCCTTTGACAGAAATATCATTTCGTATCTTGTTTTCTAATTGAATAAGCGTGATATGCATTTGATCTGCCAATAACTCTTTGTAATCTTTTTTACGTAAACGGATGACTAAATCATAACTCAAATCTACTAATTCCTTAAACCAATCTTTTCCAATAAACTCTCTATCACCTACTAATACCAATGGTTTAGAAATATTAAATATCGTGTGTAACTCTGATAATAACATTTTTCTTTCCGATTGATTTGAATTACCTCTTTTATTCAACAACTCGAAATATAATGGAATAAACCTTCCATTATCCAGTACCAAACCAACTGTTAAAATATTGATATTTACTGTCCCTAATTTCCAATTTGTTCTATCAATACTCAACACATACTCACTTTGTTTACTAATGTAATCTGATAGTAGATGTTGAATTAATCGTAAAATACAGATTACAAAAATCAATGGATTCTTTATCTTAAAAAATCGGATAAACCGTGTATAAACTGTTTCGATATTCACGACTCGACTTAATGCTAAACTTCCTTTTTTCTTTGCCTTGTTTAAGTTGCAATTATTGGCCAACAAAATACAACTTACTAAAATCACTAAAGTTTTCACTAAACAAACTCGGTGAAATGGAAAATACTTCTTAATTTTATCAACTTCCAGAGTAGTCCCCGAGGTGTCGGGGCAGGCTATTTGC
>JBGCFH010000245.1:0-18775 GCA_045106825.1 Saprospiraceae bacterium
AGAGTTCCAAAATATTGTTTTGGTACAACATGGCGAATATTTCACTTTGTATTCTAACCTAAAATCTACCGTTGTTAAGAAAGGAACGAAAGTCAAGAAAGGCGACATTATCGGCAAAGTAGGAACGAAAAATGGTAAAACAGAGTTACACTTTCAGATTTGGAATAATGGAACAAAACTAAATCCAGAAGACTGGTTTTAAAAAAACGGTCGCTTCGTTGACGGAAACATTCAAACAAAAAATAACATTTCAAAAATATATATGGCTAACGATTGGAACGTAGGAAAACAGCAGAAAAAAGGGCTGAAACAACAATTAGAAAATGCAATTTTAGTCGGTGTAATTAGACCGACAGATACCAAAGAACAAGTAGATGAATATTTAGATGAATTAGAATTTTTGGCAATGACGGCTGGTGCAGTTATGGTCAAAAAAGTGACACAACGAATGCAAAGACCAAACTCTGCAACATTTATTGGTTCAGGTAAATTGGCTGAAATAAAAGATTATATCGAAAATAATGATGTTGATTTAGTCATTTTTGATGATGATTTGACGGCAAAACAAACCAATATTATTGAAGAAGAACTCAAACGAAAAATCATTGATCGAAGTAGCTTGATTCTGGATATTTTCGCTTCACGAGCTCAAACAGCACAAGCCAAAACTCAAGTTGAACTCGCTCAAATGCAATATCTTTTGCCAAGATTGCGTGGACTTTGGACGCACTTAGAACGCCAAAAAGGTGGTATCGGAATGCGTGGACCAGGTGAGCAAGAGATTGAAACGGATCGACGTATTGTGCGAGATAAAATCTCAAAACTAAAATCACATTTACAGAAAATCGACCGACAAAGCCAAACGCAACGTAAAAATCGTGGTGAGATGATTCGTGTCGCTTTGGTTGGTTACACAAATGCAGGAAAGTCAACGCTGATGAATGTGTTGAGTAAATCGGAAGTGTTTGCGGAAAATAAACTTTTTGCGACTTTGGACACAACGGTTCGTAAAGCTGTTTTTGGTCGAATGCCGTTTTTGTTGTCTGATACGGTTGGATTCATTCGTAAGTTGCCACATCATTTGGTCGAAAGTTTTAAATCAACCTTGGATGAAGTTCGGGAAAGTGATTTGTTGATTCATTTGGTGGATTTGTCGCATCCTGCGTACGAAGATCATATTGCAACAGTGAATAAAACAATCAAAGAATTAGGTGCAGATAATATTCCAACAATTTTGATTTTTAATAAATTAGATTTGTTCCGAAAACGTCATTTTGATGAGTTGTTGGATGATGTCACGAAACAAGAAATTCTTGATGAAATCAAGGAAAATATGCAAAATAATTATGACTTAGAAGTCTTGTTTATTGCTGCGAAGGATAAAGAGAATATTGATAAGTTAAGGGAAGTTGTCGGAGCAAAAATTAATGATTTATACGAAATTCGTTATCCTTATCGAGCGAAATTTTGGTAGGTTTTTAATTGATAATGGACAATTGATAATTGATAATTGATAATTGATAATTGATAATTGATAATTGATAATTGATAATTGATAATTGATAATTGACGTAATTTATGTGCTTTCATATTGATAATATACGATACGAAAAGTTGACTTTTTCTAATCTTGAAATGCTCAAAAAGATAAGTTTACAGACGTTTATTGATGCTTTTGCAGCTCAAAATAGTGTTGAGAATTTTTCATTTTATTTGGAAACGGCATTTAGTGATGAAAAACTAAGGAAAGAGTTGACGAATGAAAACTCTACGTTTTTTTTTGTAAAAAACAATGATGAGGTTTTAGGATATTTAAAGGTTAATTTTGGAAATGCTCAAACGGATTTCAAGGAAATTGACGGAATGGAGATTGAGCGGATTTATGTTTTAAAAGACTTTCAAGGTCAGAAACTCGGTGCAAAAATGTTAACTTTTGCTATCAATATTGCGGCAAAAGCCAAAATGAAATATGTTTGGTTGGGCGTTTGGGACAAAAATGTTCGAGCGATTTCGTTTTATGAAAAGCATGGATTTGAGATTTTTAGTTCGCATCCATTCAAAATGGGTGACGAAATACAGACAGATTATTTAATGAAATTAGATTTTAGATTAAAAGATGTTAGACATTAGATAATATTATAAATATACGTTCAAAATGAATCTAACATCTAACATCCAAACAAAAAAATGTTAAAAACAAAAGTAAAAGCAAGTCAAGTGACGAACTTGACAGACGGAAGATATTTTGCAGCTTGGGAAGTCGAATGGATTGGTTTTAATTTTGAATTGGGAACAAGTACAACGGTCGATATTCAAAAAATGAAGGAAATTCGAGATTGGCTCGAAGGTCCAAAATTTGTTGGCGAATTTGGTCTAACGAATGCGGAAACAATTCGGGAAACAGCGACTTTTTTGGAGTTGGATTTTGTACAAATCAATCATTTCACGGAAGTGGAAATTGCAAAAAATATCGCTGATATTCCAATTATTAAAGAACATCTGATTTTGGCAGACGCTGATAATTCGGAAATAGAAACGGTTTTTAAAACTTTCCTACCTTATGTCAAACACTTCCTTTTGGATTTTACAAAAAGTGATATTCCTTGGTCGGCAATTAAAGCTGGAACTTTCATAGATTTCGCTCTTTTGCAGAAAATCTGTCAGGAATATTCCGTGATTTTAAGTGTTGATTTGACAACTGATAATTTGACGGAAGTCATGGAAACGCTAAATCCTTATGGTTTGAACCTAACTGGCGGCGAAGAGGAAAAGGTTGGTTTTAAGAGTTTTGATGATATTGATGAAATTATTGAAGCGTTGTATATTGAACCGTAAATTGATTGTGTCGCTTCGCTGATTGTGTGATTGTTATGACGAATTGATGTAATAATTAAAAAGACACAAAAGAGTTTCTATAATTCTTTTGTGTCTTTTCCCTATATTTCGGGACAAGTTATAGTTTTATACCAAATAACGACTTAGTTTTAGTTCTGTTCCGCAGCGTTTGTGCAAAAATTTATAGTTGAAATGTTTGTCTATTTCGTACTTGATTTTGCGTTCCTTAGTGCGTCTTTTCTCTCCTTTTAATGAAAATAACAAACAGCGATGTTCTACATTTTCATAAGTTCTTGTCAGTTTTGCTTCTAACATTCCCAAAATATAATGTCCAATAACCAAACCTGCTTTAGCTTGTGTTTTCCAACCAGAAGTTTTATTCGTTTTACATTCAATGGAAAATATAAATAGATTTTCGCCTTTTTTATCTTCTGCAAAAATGATAAAATCTACCGTCTTATTTACGCCATCTTCCAGCAAAGGATGTAAAATTAAACCATCTTTATCTGTAGAAATACAAAAAGCATTGACATTAGAAAAGTCAATCGTAACTGGCAGAAAATCAACGGATTTTGACTCATTTAAAATGACTTTATTACCAATTTTACTTTCGTGAAATTCAGATTTAATGATGTTATTGAGTTCGTTTACAATGGAAATCATACGGGTTCTTGTTCAAATAATTGGTAATAAATTTCTTCGGTCAAAGCATCTTGTTTAGCAATCGTTTCATCAATCGTCTTTACACTAAAACCTTCTTCTGTTACTTCTATCGTTGATGGTTTTCGGCTTTCTAATGTAAATAACAAGGCTTGAACTTGTTCGGGATTGACTAATTCATCACCTCGAAAACCTAATTTTTTAACCAATTCTTGATTCTCTTTTGCCTTTGACAACATAATCATATTATTCAATTCTTTAATAATATAATCACTATGCGTACTAATCACAACTTGAAAACCTTCGTTAATCAATCTTCCGATAAATCGAGCAATTTTTCGTTGATTATCAGGATGTAAATTGAGTTCAGGTTCATCAATAATAATGCAATCGCCTTTTTGTGCTAAGTGTCGTAAATAAAAAACAATGTTCGATAAGGATTTTACCATCGAAGCCGTCAAATGTATCTCTAAATTTATATCTTTCTGATTATCAGGCGTATATTCGATTTGTCCGTATTGATTTGTAGAGATTTTTCCTTTTAGAAAATCTTGTTCAAGTTCGATGGCTAAGTATTCAAAGTCGCTTTTATTTTTAGATAAAAATGCTAAATCTTCTGCTATTTCTAAGTTGTCTTGAACTGGTTTTGGGTAGCGATTAACGAATTGTGCATCTTTTATTAAGCCATTTCCATTACGATTTTTGAATAATTTATTTTTTGTCAAAGAAAGTTCTTTACTGAAAATATTAACAGCATTCCGTTCAGCAGGTGCAATGTAAGTTCTTTGAAAAAGTCTTTTTATAATATCGTAATTTAAGTTAAATTCAAGTCCAAGTTTACTTTCTTCAAAAGTAAGAGAAGGTTCATGTATTTGTAAAGTATATTCAAACTTTTTATTAGGGTTCATTTTTAAAAAATCAGAATCCCGAAAAGCAACATCAAACCTTGTATTATCAAAAAAAAGGTTACTTGAAGAAAATACTTCTCCTATAAACTGTCTCAAATTTTTAACATCATTTTTAATACTTTTTTTATATTTAGATAGGACGATTTCATACTTGACTTTTATAAAGTTTTTATCGTATTGAATATCTTTTAAATCTAAATCAATTTTAGAATATTGATGATTCAACAACCCGTAAATAGCATAAGCCAAATAAGTTTTCCCAGTATTATTCTGTCCAGTAAAAATGATTAAATCCTTACTTAAATCCACTTCTGCCTCCTCGATGTAACCTAAATTCTGAACCTTAAAAATCATATTATTACTGTTTTGATATTTATACAAATATAAGATTTTTAATAATCTTTTGTGTTCTTTATGTCTTTTGTAGTTTTAAAAACACACCTTTTTAATAACTTGCACGTTATCAACAACGTTATTTGAACTAAAAAATTCATCAATGAAAAATATCCTACTAATACTTCCAATATTATTTTTTTCAATAATTACAACGGCTCAAAGTCAAACACTTACCGTTGATAGTATCAATATTTCGGGAAATAAAAAGACAAAAACAAGCATCGTTCTTCGAGAGTTAGATGTACAAGTTGGTGACGAAGTTGAGGTTGATAATTTAGAAGAAGTAATTGAACAAAACCGTTTATTATTGACAAGTACAGGTTTATTTTCACAAGTCGATATGACAACAAATACAATTGATAATCAATTAATTATCAATATAAATCTGGAAGAATCTTGGTATTTATATCCTTATATCAATGTATCGTTAGGTGACCGAAATTTTGCAATTTGGGAACAAAATGATTACGCTTTAAATCGCTTAAATTATAACTTTCAAGTTACTCATCGAAACCTTACAGGACGACGAGATTTATTAAAATCCTATGTACAATTTGGTTACGAACCAAAGTTTCAGACAACTTACGAAATGCCGTATTTTAATGAAGCTCAAACGCTTGGGTTTCGAGGTGATATTTTTTACGCACAAGCCAAAGAATGGGGATTGAATACGAATGCAGACACGTTGAGTTTGATTAGTAATCAAGATTCAGTGATGATTCGACGGATTCGATTGACGGCAGGTTTGCGTTATCAACAAGGTGTTTTTACACGACACGAAGCCGAGCTGCGTTTTCATCAACATCGAATTTCGGATTTTGCAGCGGATTATAATCCTGATTTTTTCCTTGATGGAAATACATTGCAACGATTTTTTGCTTTACGTTATCAATTTACAGCTGATTATCGAGATTTTAAACCTTACCCGAAAAAAGGTTATATTTTCGCTGCTGTTATTCAAAAAGAAGGTTTTGGTATTTTTGATGAGTTGAATACGCTGACGATTGAACCTCGATTTGCTTATTATCAACCGTTGGGAAAAAAGTTTGGTTTTGAGATGAATGTTCGAGGAAAAACGAGTTTGATTCGTGATGAACAACCGTATTTCAATTCTCGTTCAGTTGGTTATCGACCTGATTATATGCGAGGTTATGAATTATATGTAATTGATGGTTTGGATTATGTGATGCAACGGGCGATTCTGCGATACGAATGGTTAGACAAGGATTTAGGTATTAATAAAAATAATCCAAATAGATTGCGTCAATCATTTCCACTAAAAATATATAGTACGATTTTTCAAGATAATGCTTACGTCAATAATCCATTTTACGGAACAGGAAATGACTTTGCAAATCGTCATTTGTGGTCGTTCGGAACGAGTTTGGATGTTGTGATTTATAATGATTTTGTATTGCAATTGGAATATACTTGGAATCACGAATTTGAAAATGATTTGTATATTCATTTTGCATTGCCTTTTTAACGATTTACCTCATCCCTAACCCTTCTCCTTCAGGAGAAGGGAAAAGTGTAGCTTTATCAAAGTTGTCGACACTGAGCATAACTTATTTCTTCTTTAAAGGAGAAACTTAAACATAAATGATATTATGAAGGCAAAAATTCAAGATTGGGAAAGTAAGATAAATGAAGCAACTGGTTTGTTTAAATCGAAGTTTGGTGGATTAACAGCAAATGAACTAAACTGGAAACCGAATGCAGAAACTTGGAGCATTGCTCAAAATATTCATCATTTGATGACAACGAATGAGGAATATTATAAAGTGATTGATTCTGTAAGAAATGGTGATATTAATTTACCGTTTACGGCTCGATTTGGCTTTTTTACTAATTTTGTTGGGAATATGCTTTATAACGCGCTCGAACCTTCTCGTCGTATAAAAGTCAAAACATTTTCCGTTTTTGAACCAACAAAAGGAAGTGATTTAGATGATGATATTATTAAAAAATTCATTCAACATCAAACGAATTTTATTACATTTATAAAATCTTGTGAGGATTTATTAATCAAGAATCAAGTCATTTGTTCACCTGTGAATAGGCAAATAGTTTATACTTTGGAGAAAGCTTTTGATATTATAACGATTCATGAATTTCGACATTATAATCAAGCTTCAGAATTGATGGAAATGAGAAACTTTGGGAATTAAAAATAATTTTTTCCTAAAAACAACATTCAGTATTAAAGGAATAAGATTTTTATCATTCTTGAATCTCAATTATGTATTGAGTCATAAAAATTTCACTTTTTGGTAATTCAATTAATTTATTTTTTTCCAAAAAATTGCCATCTGTATCATCGTGTTCAGCGATTTCTATCTAAGGTTCGATACATATAAACGGTGTATTTGGTTTTGTCCAAATACCTAAATATGGAAAACCAGCAAAACTTACCAAAAGCACTTGATTTGATTTGTGACTTTTTAGACTGAAATTTCCTTTATTTAGCCGATAATTATTGCTAAAATTACTTTTACGATGTATAATAAAGTTTTATTAGTTCACTGAAAAATCAATAAAATGACAAGATTTGAGTATAAAACAGTCAATGTACCAATGAAACAGAAAAATCGTTTTTCTATGTTTAGAATTGATAGAGAAAAATTGGACGAAACAATAAAAGGATTAGGCGAACAAGGTTGGGAATTAGTTTCTACATTTAATCATTCTATTAGCGGTTCTGCGATGGAAATTATCATGGTTTTTAAACGAGCAGTTGGATGACTTATTAATAAAAGAGTAAGAAAAAAGTGATTTTCTTACTCTAAAATATAATCAAAATGATAAAAGGTCAACTAATCTTATCCGTTATTTTATGTTTAATAATGAGTTGTAATCCAAATACAACGAATAAAACAAAATCAAAAACTGAAAGCGATATAATCGGTAAACTCAACCAACAATTTGAAATCAATGATTTGGCAGGAATTGGAATCACGGTGATAAGCGATGAAACATTGATGTTGAATTATGGATTTGGTGCGGCTGATATTCAAAACAAACAGAAATACACATCACAAACGATTCAACCGATTGGTTCGATTAGTAAATTATTTATTGGTGTTGCAATTATTCGAGGAATTGAGTTTGGTTATTTTGAATTAGATTCGGAGATAAATGAGATTTTGCCTTTTGAAATAAATAATCCAAACCATCCAGATATTCCGATTACAATTAAAGACTTAGCAACGCATACTTCGTCGATTACAGACAGCGATTTATATTGGGAAAACTGCTATTACACAACCGAAAAATCGCCTTATAACAAAGCTTGGGAACATTTGGATTCTGTGTTTTTATTGAATCGTGGTGAAACGCCAACGTTGAAAACATTAATACATAACTATTTTAAAACCGATGGTTCGTGGTATGCAAAAGACAACTTTTTGAACGCTAAACCTGGCGAACAAATGGAATATTCTAATGTTGCTTCAAGTCTTGCAGCGTATTTGGTAGAATATAAAAGTGGAGTGTCGTTTAGTGAATTTACTAAACGATACATTTTCGAACCGCTAAATATGAAAAATACCGCTTGGTTTGATGATGAGTTAGAAGCATCAAGTTTAGCAACCTTGTATTTTGATAAAGAAAACCCTTTTCCAAGATATAGTTCGCCTTCGTATCCTGATGGTGCGTTGCGAACAACGATTACAGATTTAAGTATTTTTCTATCGACAATGATGGCTGGTTATCAAGGCAAATCAATTTTTTTGACCGAAGAATCATTTGAATTGATGTTCAAAAAGCAATTTGATACATTGCCGAAAGGCATGAAAGAAGGGTCAAATTCTGGTGTCTTTTGGGATTATATGCCAAATGGATTACTTGGTCATAATGGTTCTGATCCAGGTTTGTTTACGATTATGGCATTTGACCCAGAAACGATGGAAGGAACGATTTATTTATTGAATCACAATATTATCACTTCCGAAAATCCGAAAACGTTATTTGGACAGTTTCAAGAAATTATTAATGACGTGAAAACATTTAAGAAAAATCAAAAAGTAGAATAGAAATCGTATTATGATTTAATTTTCAGACTTATTTCCCGAAATCTCTTGTCCGAAAAATTAAACCAAATCAAAATCCCCTTGTTTCCTACCAAAGTTTTTTATTATCTTGTTAATAATCAACAACAATAAGTTTAATTGTATTCTTAAATGACAACCAATTTTATTCTCATTTGAAATACAAACACTACACACAACACTAATATGGAAACTATAACAAATCTAAAAGATATTTTAGCAGCAGAAGATACCAACGCTGTTTCCCGAAAAAAAGACCACATTGAGTTGGCTTTTAAGTCGCAAGTCGAACACAATCAAGTCGATAAACGATTCTATTACGAACCGCTATTATCAAAACATCCAGATAAAAATTCACTTCCCAATTTTCAGTTTTTAGGTAAGACAATGCGTTCGCCAATGTGGGTAAGTAGCATGACTGGCGGAACGGAACTCGCCAACAAAATCAATCACAATCTCGCTCGTGCTTGTCGAGATTTCGGAATGGGAATGGGTTTGGGTTCTTGTCGTTCGTTGTTGTATTCTGACGAATATTTGCAAGATTTTAATGTTCGTCCACTTATCGGTGATGATTTGCCGCTTTACGCAAATTTAGGAATTGCACAGTTAGAACAATTAATTGATAATAAAGAATATTACATTATTACCAACTTGATTGACAAACTTCAAGCAGACGGTTTAATTATTCACGTCAATCCGTTTCAAGAATGGCTACAACCAGAAGGCGATAGATTTAAATACGCACCGATTGATACGATTACGCATTTATTAGAAAAATTAGATATAAAAATAATCGTCAAAGAAGTTGGTCAAGGAATAGGTTACGAAAGCCTGAAAGCCTTGTTTCAAATGCCTTTGGAGGCAATTGACTTTGCTGCAAATGGCGGTACAAATTTCGCTAAATTAGAACTATTACGAAGTAATGAAACCAAACAATTGATTTACGGACAATTAGCAAATGTTGGTCATAGTGCAGAAGATATGGTTGGAATCACCAACGGAATTTTGGCAGAATTAGGTGATAAAGCATTGTGTAAACAAGTCATTATTTCAGGTGGAATTAGAACGTTTTTAGATGGTTATCACTTGATTAATAAATTGCAAACCAACTGTATTTATGGTCAAGCATCTGCATTTTTGAAACACGCACGAGGAACGTACGAAGAATTGTACGATTACGTCAATGCACAAGTTGAAGGCTTAGAATTAGCAAATGCGTTTTTGAAAGTAAGGTGAAAAATTGACTGAATTTACGTTTACTAAACTTTCAAAAGTTTAGTAAACGTTCATTATTTGTTACTCACATTTACGAACAATATTCCCTTTTTTATCAATAAAAAAACACTTTCGCCCTTTTTGTACTTTCGCAAGACCATCAACAAAAAAATCAACTTCGCTATACTCAAATGGAATTACAACGTCACAATTTTTATTAATAAAACCCCATTTATTATCCTTCAAAGCCATTGCTAAACCATCTTGAAAATCACTAATTCCATCGTATTGAATAGCAATAACCAAATCATTATTGTCATTTAAAAATCCACATTTTCCATCTTGTTGGACTTTCAACATTCCCTCGACATAGTTTTCTCCAATCGCATCATATTCCAAAGGAACGACGACTTTTCCCGAATCATCAAGAAAACCATATTTATTTTGTTTAGAAACCAGTACCAATCCATTCTGAAAATCTCCAACAGCATCATATTCTACCGGAATTATAAAATTCCCTTTTGTATCCACAAAACCATATATTTTATTAAAATACCCAGGAAGTCCTTCATATTTTCCTTCAACTTGTACCTTCATAACTCTTGCCAAACCATATCGAAAATCTTCAATCTCATCATACTTAATCGGTACAATAATTTCGCCTTTATGATTGATAATTCCCCATTCATCATGCTTACGGATTTTCATCAAACCATTTTGTAAAAACTTAATATCATCGTAATCATGAGGAATTAAAGCAATGCCTTCGGTATCAATTACACCATACGAAAACTCATTTTTAGTTGCTGCAATTGCAACACCATTTTTAAAATCTTTAATCATTGTATAATTGAAATCCAGTACAACTTCACCTTTTTGATTAATCATTCCCCATTTTTCGCCTTTTTGAGCAATAGCAACACCATTTTTAAAATCACTAATATTCTCATATTTAATTGGAATAATAACCGAATCTTGAGAATCAACAAATTCATAAAAATCATCAGGAATTTCTACAAAATCGTCTTGTTGATTTTGAGTTGTAATTTGGTTTTTGATTTCGTCATCATCATAGAATAACTTTTGAGCGAAGAGAATATTAAAGGCGAACAATAAGGTAAAAGTCAATGTATAATTTTTCATTTTTTGGTTTGAGTTTAACGTACACTAATTTTTTTTGAATTCAAATTCAAACTTTTTTTTCGTAATTTCATTATTATAATCAGTTTTTCGACTGCTTTATTTTTAATATTTAATACTTTTTCATTAGAAAAATGATATATTTTTAAATATAAATTGAATGATTATTATGGATAAATACAGATTATTATGTCTTCACATTATCCAATTTGCTACACAAAATTAGTTATTAAAAACTGTACACCTTGTATGGATTGTGGAGGAAATGACAAAGAACTTGACCATTATAAAGAACATATTTACACTGAATATGAAATAATTAATAATCAGCGATTAACTTTGTGTAATTTTTGTGCAGTTGATTTTGGTTCATATAGTCCAACAACTTTCGGATTAAAAAAACGTATTGGTTTTGAAAATTTTAATTTTGTAAAATCAGTAGGAAAAAGTTTACGATTAGATAAATATTGTCCTGAATGTAATCATCGATTACCATTTTTAAATTTTGTAATGGCTTGTCGATTAAAAAACGATTAAAACTATCTTTCCTTTTTGAAACTATTTAAAATCATTGTATTTTGATAGAATATCAAAAAAGCATTGAAAATGGAAAAAGAAACTATTAAATTATATTTAAATCAAATTACGCTTACTCAAATGTATAAACTATTTGGGATTAAAGAAGTGCGTCAAATGAATGAGTTAGATAGCTGGTTGAGTAATTTACCTGAACTAACGGAAACTGAAAAAATCGTTGCAAACGTTTATCAAAGTCGTCTTTTAGAAAATATCCAAGGTTGGAATGAGCAAGAATTATCGTTGGGTTTTATTGGACCGATTATGAACTTAATTGATTTTAAAGTTGATTATAAAATTGGTTTTTTTGCACAACGTCCAATTAGTGCTGTCATTGGTGATTACGAGTTAATTGGAAAACCTGATGGAATTATTGCGTCAGGACATCATGAACCTGAAACACCTTTTTTTAGTTTTCAAGAATACAAAAAAGATATAAATAGTAGTGGTGATCCTGCTGGGCAAAATTTAGCAGCGATGTTAGTTGGACAAACCTTAAATAACTCTGAAGAACCACTTTACGGTTGTTATATTGTCGGAAGATTTTGGTATTTCATGATTTTAAAAGGTAACGAATATATTATTAGTCGTGATTATTCTGCTTCACATGATGATATTTATGACATTATAAAAATTCTGAAAAAACTAAGAAATACGTTATTTGAAAATTTAGGAATTACGGAAAAAGAACTGGTGAGATAAATCTAAAAGCTCACATTTAAAATCTTACATCGAAGAAAAATGAATAAAAAACACCAACTAATAAAAGGATTTTCCAAACAATCCAAAGCAGCCAAATTAGAATGGATTGCCAATAATTATACGTCAAATCCTGATGAAACCGTCGAAGATTTGAAAGGCTTTTGGCATTCGGACGAAAAGCTGCAAAAGGTTTTAGATGGCTTTAGTGAAAACACGATTTCCAACTACATGATGCCTTACGGAATTGCTCCAAATTTTATTATCAATGATAAAATGTATGCTGTTCCGATGGTGATTGAGGAAAGTTCAGTTGTCGCAGCAGCAGCAAGTGCAGCCAAATATTGGAGCAACAAAGGTGGTTTTAAAGCCGAAATTTTGGGAACAAAAAAAGTTGGTCAAGTTCATTTTTCTTGGAAAGGCGATAGCGAAAAACTATTTCAACATTTTGATAAAATAAAAGCCGTTTTACAACAAGATACCGAACACATTACGCACAATATGCGAAAACGTGGCGGTGGAATTTTGGAAATGGAACTGTTGGATTATACCGATTTAGAATCGGATTATTACCAAATTAGAACGAAATTCGAAACGTGTGATTCGATGGGTGCAAATTTCATCAATTCGGTTTTGGAAACATTTGGGCAATCGTTAGAAATGTATGTTGAAGAAAACGACGACTTTCAAGGCGAAGAAAAAGAATTGACCATTATCATGGCAATTTTGTCCAACTTCACACCAGAATGTGTCGTCCGTGCTTCTGTCGAATGTCCGTTAGAAGCATTCAATATCAATGGAAAAGACAATTCGGCTTTCGCCAAAAAATTTGAAAAAGCGGTCAAAATTGCTCGTTTAGATCCTTATCGTGCGACAACACACAACAAAGGAATTTTCAACGGAATCGACGCAGTTGTGTTGGCTACAGCCAATGACTTTCGTGCAATTGAAGCCTGTGGACACGCTTACGCCGCTCGTGACGGACAATATCGCAGCTTGTCGCAATGTGAAATCAAAGACGGAAAATTCCGATTTTGGTTAGATATTCCGTTAGCAGTCGGAACCGTTGGCGGTTTGACTTCTTTACATCCGTTAGCAAAACGAACATTGGAAATCTTAGGAAATCCTTCTGCCGAAGAATTGATGCAAATTATCGCAGTCGTCGGTTTGGCTCAAAATTTTGCTGCTTTACGTTCTTTAGTCACAACTGGAATCCAAAAAGGACACATGAAAATGCACTTGCAAAATATTCTAAATCATTTAGAAGCCAATGAAACAGAAGCGAAACAAACGTTAACATATTTTGAGGATAAAACGATTTCGTTTACGGCAGTGCGAACGTACGTCAATTCATTGAGAGAAACACTTGTATAAATACCTCATCCCTAACCCTTCTCCTCAAGGAGAAGGGGACAAATCTCAACTTTGTCAAACTGGCGAAGTTGAGATTTATTGTTGTATTTGTTTTAATACTTGAATAAAATTTATCAAGTTAATCAAATCGAGTACAGTTCCCTTCTCCTTCAGGAGAAGGGTTAGGGATGAGGTCAAACATAAAACCATCAAATTCCAATATAAAGCCAACGGCAAACTCTTACTTTCAGGCGAATATTTCGTACTTGATGGAGCTTTAGCACTTGCCGTTCCGACCAAACAAGGTCAATCCATGATTGTCGAATCGACAGTTGGTTTCGACCATTTATTAGAATGGGAAAGTTTTGATAACGAAGGCAAAAGCTGGTTCAAAGGTACGTTTGAAAAGAACTCGGGTTTGTACGTCAAAGGAACTGACCGAGAAGTCGGTTTGCGTTTACAACAAATCTTTCAAGCTGGACAAACGCTCAATTTACAATTCTTGCGAGATATAGAACATTTTAAAGTTTCTACGCATTTAGACTTTCCAAAAAATTGGGGATTAGGAACAAGTTCGACGCTGATTTATAACTTAGCACAATGGGCAACCGTTGATCCGTTTGAGTTATTAGATATGACGTTTGGCGGCTCTGGTTACGACATTGCTTGTGCTGGTGCGAAGCAAGCAATTACGTTTTATAAAACGCCAGTTCCACATTATGAAGAAGTGTTTTTTGAGCCGATTTTTAAGTCGCAATTGTATTTTGTTTATTTGACAAAAAAGCAAAATTCTCGTGACGGAATCGCTCGTTACCGAACATTAGTAAAGGAAAAGGCAACCTTAATACAAGATATTACAGCGATTACAAAGGAAATGCAAACGGTTTTGCGATTAAGCGATTTTGAACGATTAATTAAAGAACATGAAGCAATTGTGTCTTCGACTTTAAATTTAGCTCGTGCTAAACGCTTGTTTTTCAAAGACTTTTGGGGAGAAATAAAATCCTTAGGTGCTTGGGGCGGAGATTTTGTATTAGCAACAAGTGACGCTTCCGAAGCAGAAACGAAAAAATATTTCCACGATAGAGGTTTTGATGTTTGTTTGAAGTATGATGATTTAGTCCTGTAGGGCAAACGGCACTGCCTTTGCCTTCCCAATGTTTCAATGTTTCAATGTTTCAATGTTTTCGACCATTATTTAGGCAAAGGCGATGCCGTTTGCCCTACGAAACCAATATTTTTTAACTTTTGTTATCCTCGTTATTTGCGTCAAGCAATTTACCATAAGCTCTAATTGATTCTATGAGTTCCGCTTTTGCTTTTTGTTTTGCTATAAGTTTCTTGGTGAGTGCTTCTGTAAACGTTTCATCCATCGGATTGAGTTCAACGGTTTTTTTATCATTTTCAAAACCATTTTTTCGATAATATTCATCAATTATTTTTTTATAATCTGTGTTGTCCATTTCGTTGAAGATTGTGTTTGAAAGAATAAACTAAATATAAGTTATTTGAATTGAGTTCGCAAGATTTGGGTTCGATTGTGTTTGATTTGGCTAAAACTATGTTTTTTGATGCACTTTTAGCCAAATTGAAGGTTTGATTTGGCTAAAACCTATTTTTTTTATATACTTATAGCCAAATTGAAATTATAGATAAACCATATCATGAAAAAAATCATTGGTCGAAATAAAGAAATTAAGCAACTCACCGAACATTTAGAATCTGATAAATCAGAATTTGTAGCCGTTTATGGTCGGCGACGAGTTGGAAAAACTTTTTTAATTCGTCAAGTTTTTAATAATGAATTTGCATTCTACTTAACGGGTTTAGCAAATGTCGGAATGACCGAACAATTGACCTTGTTTAATGCAGAAATGCAAACTTACTTTCCGCATCAAACCGATTTAAAACCTGCAAAAGATTGGTTTACTGCCTTTCGGCAATTGATGAACGCATTAGGCGAAGAAAAAGAAGGTGAGAAAAAAGTCATTTTCTTGGATGAATTGCCGTGGTTAGATACTCGAAATTCAAAGTTCCTTTCAGGATTAGAATATTTTTGGAATAGTTGGGCAAGTGCGAGAAGCGATATTTTGTTGATTGTTTGTGGTTCGGCAGCGTCATGGATGATTAAAAATTTGTTGAATAATCGTGGCGGTTTACACAATCGAATTACTGATAGAATAAAATTAGAACCGTTTAGTTTATCCGAAACGGAAACTTATTTAAAACATAAAAATATCGTTTACGACCGTTATCAGATTATTACGTTATATATGGTTTTTGGCGGTATTCCATTTTATTTGGAAAAGTTGAAAAGCAATCAAAGTGCGATGCAAAATGTTAATCGTTTGTGCTTTGAACGCAATGCACCTTTTCGGACAGAATATGAAAATTTATATGCTTCGTTATTCAATAAATTTGAGCGACACATTGCGGTCGTTGAAGCTTTAGCAACGAAAAACAAAGGATTAACACGACAAGAAATCGCCAAGTTTTCTAAATTGACAAATGGCGGAAGTTTAACTCGGATTTTGAATGAATTAGAAGAAAGTAGCTTCATTAGAAAATATCGAAGTTTTGGAAAAAAGGATAAAAATCAATTGTATCAATTAGTTGATGCTTATTCCTTATTTTATCTCAATTTTATTCAACAATCAAGTATTGATGACGACCATTATTGGTTGAATATGTTGGAAACAGCGAAGTTTAGAACGTGGTCAGGTTATGCTTTTGAAATGGTTTGTTTACAACATATTCCACAAATCAAAAAAGCATTAGGAATCAGCGGCGTACAAACTGCTGTGTCAACTTGGCAAAATAAAAATGCCCAAATTGATTTATTAATTGATAGAAAAGACCGAGTAATTAACTTATGTGAAATGAAATTTTCTATCAAAGAATATTCTATTTCAAAAAAATACGCTGAAAACTTACGCAACAAAATCGGTACTTTCCGAGAAGCAACAAATACCAAAAAAGCCTTATTCCTAACCACAATCACCACTTTTGGAATCGCCAATAATCAATATAAAGGCTTGGTACAGAATGATTTGAAAATGGATATTTTGTTTGAATAAGATGTTAAGTAGCCAGACCTGACGGGTTTTAAAAATCCGTCAGGTCTTCACCCGAGTAGTTAGTTTTCTTGTTTCAAAATATCCAAAATCGCTTCATAATCTGATTCCAAAACACCACGTTCTTCCATTTTTAAATCCAAATATTCGCTTTTCATTGTATCGAAAAAATTTCTTCTATCAATATGTACAATTCAATTGCTTTTTATAATTAATGATTGCATTTTGCAAACCGTCTTTAAAATAATAAACATCGGCTAATTCATCGTAGGTCTTTGGATTCACTTCAATTGTTTTTTTGTAATTTAAAAGCGTACGAATAATCTTTTTGCGTTCGCTTAACATATTTACTCTCAGTGTTTTCCATTTTAATAAGATTTTTTCTGTAACCTTATTTTAAGACGAGACAATTACAAGAATAAATTATCATTAGACAGTTTCATTACTAAATTATTTTCACGAAATTCACATCTAATCAATTGATAAAAACTACTTAATAGTTTGTTCTATGAAAATTCTAAATTTCGGTTCTATAAATATTGATTATGTGTATTCGTTGTCGCACTTTGTGCAACCTGGTGAAACGATTTCGAGTAAATCGTTTCAGACTTTTATTGGTGGAAAAGGCTGTAATCAAAGTGTCGCAATTGCAAAATCTGGAGTCGAAGTATTTCACGCTGGAAATATTAGCGAAAGTGGCTTGTTTATCAAGAAACAACTCGATGATTGGAATGTTAATACACAGTTTATCAATATCGTAAAAGAAGCAACTGGTCATGCGATTATTCAAGTAAATGACGAAGGCGAAAATTCAATAATCATTCATGGTGGAGCAAATCAAACAATTTCGGAAATACAAATTGATGAAACGTTGGCTCACTTTGAAAAAGGTGATTTTTTGATTTTGCAGAATGAGATTAATAACATTGATTCTATTATTGCGAAAGCAAAAGAAAAAGAAATGCAGATTTTTTTTAATCCAGCACCGATGACGAACGATGTTCATAATTATCCATTAGAATTGGTAGATTTTTTTATTGTAAACGAAACAGAAGGACAACAATTAACAGGAGAAACGAACGTCAAATCTGTTATTAATAAAATGAAATCAACTTATCCAAATGCTGCAATCATCATGACTTTGGGCGAAAAAGGAGTGATTTATGTAAAAAATGAAGAATGGATTGAAAAGCCAACTTTCGAGGTAGAAGTCGTCGATACAACTGCTGCTGGAGATACATTTATCGGTTATTTTGTAGCGAGTTTGAAGCGAGGGAAATTGGTTGAATCTGCTTTACAAATTGCAAATCGTGCAGCGTCTTTAACGGTAACTCAAAAAGGTGGAGCGATTTCGATTCCGACAATTATGCCTTAAAATTCACGTTTCGATGAAGCGTAAAATAGAAATAATTTTGCTTCGCAAAATGCTTTTTTCACGCAGATTCACGCAGATTCACGCAGATTCACGCAGATTCACGCAGATTCACGCAGATTTTCTAATAATTGGTAAAAAAATGGTTCATTGATAATTTTTGCCAAAAGCAAAAATTATTATTTTACGTAGCGGCTGTCTTTAGCTGCCGTAAACAATTGTCAAACAACCAAAAAAATTGATTTTGTTTATGAAAAATCTGAGTGAGATGATTGTTTTGCAAGGCAAAACGTAATATTCTCATTGGTCGGATGTAGTCACCTGATGACTTTAAGTCATCAGGTGACTTGCTAAAAACTTAGTTCTTTTCCTTAAGTTGACGACATTCGATTTTAAATCGCCCGTCGAATTCTTACTTAATTTAGATTGCAGATTATCGTAAAAATCACTAATTACAGCAAAACACATTACGAATTATTTTAAACCGAGAATAGCTGA
>JBGCFH010000246.1:0-19180 GCA_045106825.1 Saprospiraceae bacterium
GCAAGGATAAAAGGACCAGTTCCGTGTAAGTTATTCGTAACAATCGGTTCGCTGATGTAATAATCGTAAGTCGCATCACGATAAGGATTTCCGCCCAAACCTGCACTTTTACAAATATTCGTCACATCAACTTCACCATCAGGATGTACTTTGATTAATTCAGAAGCCAACCCATCAAATGCTTTTTCGGCAATGGCTTGATATGTTTCTGGTAAATAACCTTTTTTGACACCTTTTGCGAAGGCATAAACAAACATCGAAGAAGAAGAAGCTTCTAAATAATTGCCTTCACGATCTGCTTGATCTGGGACTTGCCACCAAAGTCCTGTTTTTTCGTCTTGAACTTTGACCAAAGCAGCTGACAAATCATTCAAATAGGTAATTAATTGGTCACGTTTTGGGTGATTTTCGGGAATAAAATCCAACACATCAACGATTGCCATTGCGTACCAACCCATTGACCTTGCCCAAAAACCTGGTGAACGACCAGTTGTTTTGTCTGCCCAATCCATTGCTTTGCTTTCGTCCCAAGCGTGAAATAACAAACCTGTTTTTTCATCAACTAAATGAGCTTGAATTTCCTCATATTGATGAATAATGTCGTCCATTTTGTCATTGTTTTCAAAAGCGGCATTGTATTGAGCATAAAAAGGCGTTCCCATATAAAGTCCGTCTAACCACATTTGGTACGGATAGATTTTTTTGTGCCAAAAGCCATTGGATTTTGTTCTCGGATGTCCGTCAAGTTGTGTTCTAAGTGTTTTTAAAGCAGTTAAATATCTTTCATCTTTAGTTTTTTCGTACATAAAAAAGATGAATTTACCGGCGTTAATTTGATCAATATTGTAATCTTCCAGTTTATAGCTTTTGATATTTCCTTCTTTATCAATAATTGCTTCGGCATAAGCCTTCATGTAGTTGAAATATTGTTCGTCACCAGTAGCTTTATAGAGTTTTTCAAAAGCGGTCATTAATAAACCGATTTTATAATTCCAATTTGGTTTGTCTTTACTTTTTTCAGTTTGCCACGCTTCGGGGTTACGCTTCATAACTGAAAGTGCTAATCGTTCTGACCATTTTAAATCTTCAGAGATTTCGACGTTTTCTATTTGATTTTGAGTCGTTGTTGTTTCGTTTTTACACGCTGCAAAAATCATTAAAAATGATAAAAAATAAAGTATCGTAAACTTATTCATCGTTCTATTTTTCTAATTAGAAATAATTATAAAAAATGGAGGTTTGGAAAATATCCGAACCTCCATATCACTAACAAAAAAACAATTTTTAACTAAAAACTATTCTCAATAACAATTCCATAAATAACGCCATTATTTCGTTGTTTATCAACACATTTGTTATTGCATTGATGAAGCAAACAGGCGATTTTTATTTTTTAATTGCTATTCGATTATTGTTATAAAATCATGAGAATAAGAGGTTGTTTTCAAACTTAAAACGACTAAGTAAAATATAAATCTGACAATAATTTTCATAAACCCATTGCAATTACTGCGTTAGAACGTCAATAATTTATAGTTCATAATTTACTAAAGTGATTTTAACATTTGACATAACCTCTTATTCTCTCCAACTATACTACTAATTGTAAGCAGGATTTTGAGGGAAGTTTCTGTTTTGATTCAAATCTAATGCAGATTGAGGAATTGGACGTAAAATTTTCAATTCACCATTTGCACCGTTGAAGTTACTTTCCTCGATTAAGTAGTGATGTGCTGCTGCACGTTCTACTAATTTTCCTGTACGTTTCAAGTCAAACCATCTGTGGTATTCACCTAATAATTCTCTACCTCTTTCATCTAAGATATAATCAATATCAATTGCAGTTGCATCTGCAACACCAGCACGTTGTCTAACGACATTCAAACGAGCCAAAGCAGTTCCTGCATCACCAGCTTGTAAGTGTGCTTCAGCTGCTAACAAGTAAGTATCTGCTAATCTTGATAAGAAAATATCACGAGTACTTGTCTGTCCACCATCATCGAATGGAGCAGTTGGATCATCGAATTTTCTTACTGGAATGGTCTCATAATCGCCACTTACGATTTGAGCACTGTAAGAACCATGACCGTGATATTGTGCATTTGGATTTGCTAAAACATATGCTGCTGAATCAGCAACCGTGTGCCATTGAGGTGCATAAAAATGAAATACACCTAAAGAACTGTGGTCAGATACATCGTAATGATCGTAATAACGGTCATAAACAGTGTGCATAAATGTTCCGTCCCAGCGCTCATCATCTTGTGTAAATAAACCGATTGCGTAATCTGTTGGACACAAGTTGTAAAAACGGTAAGGTGCATCACCGGCTACTTCCGAACCACCTTGATAAGGGCCAAAATAACTTGATTGACGATGTCCTAACTCAAACGGATCTACGCTTACAGAACCCGCAGAATATTGAACAGAGAAAATAACTTCTTCATTGTCATCATTTCCTGGAGCAAATACATCTGCAAAAGGAAGGTTCAAACCTTGTCCACCGATTGCATCATCTAACAAACCTGCTGCTGTCGTGAAATCACTTGACGCACCAAATGACTCGTAACCTCTCGTCAAATATACTTTTCCTAAAAGGTGTTGTACGGCTCTTTTGTTCGCACGACCTGTATAAGAACCATCCGCAACTTGTGTTAATGCTGCCTCTAATTCTGAAATAATATAAGTGTAAACCTCTTCTGCTGAATTTCTATCAAATTCTAAAACAGGTTCGTTGATTGCGTCCGTTACTAAAGGAACACCTCCGTAAGTTTGCACCAAAAGGAAGTAAGCATTCGCACGTAAAAATCTAACTTCACCGATTCTATTTTCTAAAATACTTGTTTGCTCCGTTGAAGTAGAGTAAGACATCGCTTGATTCGCTAACTGAATCGCACGATAACACGTATTGTATAAATGATCAACACCTGATGATGAAGGCCCTAAATCTGTATATTGACTTAACCCAGGAGGTTCTTGCGAACGTCCTTCTGCGTACATATCTGTTCCTGCAGCAAATAACCAGGCTTCACCTCCATAAATTGACCTTAATTGTGCATAGTTCGCATTCACTAAGGCATCAAAACCGTCGGCTGTTGAGTAGTAAGAATCTGCATCGACATTTGAGCGGTTATCTTCAGTTAGGAAGTTTTCACAAGAAGTAAGCGATATTCCTAAAAAAAGTATTAATAATAATATATTATGATTTTTTCTCATTTTTCTAAAATTGACAATTATTAAAAGTTAACATTCACACCAATCTGATAAGTAACAGAACTTACACGACCAATTCCAAAACTTGCATCTGCCCATTCTGGGTCATAACCATCATACTCTGTGAATACAAAAGGATTCAAAACGTTTGCATAAACTCTCATTTTGCTGATACCAATATTTGCTAAAGCATCTTTTGATAAATTATAACCTAATGAGATATTTTTAACTTTTATGAATGATGCGTCACGGTAATATCCTACGCCATCGTTTCTCCAGAATGTTCCCATGTTACGAGGTTGCGGATAGCTATTTGAAGGTTGTGCAGGAAGTCCAGCACCGTTTTCTGGAATATACCAGTCAATATCTAACTTTTGACGACCTCTATCACGAGTGTTTGTGAAGTTTTGGTGGAACGGACTGAATACGTACATTCCTTGACTTGAAATAATTGAGAATGAAAAATCAAAATCTTTGTATCTCAATGATGAGAATACACTACCAGACCAAGAAGGGTCAGCGTTTCCTAAAATTACTCTATCGTCATCTGCTGTGATTTTACCATCGTTGTTTTGGTCAACAACTTTTGCTTGACCTTCTGATTGTCCGTAAGAATC
The DNA here is from genome assembly GCA_045106825.1 of Saprospiraceae bacterium. Lineage (GTDB taxonomy): Bacteria > Bacteroidota > Bacteroidia > Chitinophagales > Saprospiraceae > CAWVWD01. The sequence continues at coordinate 3,831 of JBGCFH010000246.1, forward strand.
TGCTAAATCGCTTTCGCTTGCTTGCCAAATTCCATCAAATGCGTAGTTGTAGTGTGAGTTGATAGATTCACCAATAAACCAACCGTTTCCAATATCATCAACTTCTGATTGTCCGTAGATAGAAGCAATGCTGTTTTGATTTCTTGTAAATGTAAATGTCGTTTGCCAAGATAAATCACTCTTAACGATGTTACGAGTTGTCAAAGCTAACTCCACACCTTTATTACTTACTGAACCAACGTTTGCACTAATTGACTCAAATCCTGTTTCTGTCGGTAACTGCTGCTCTAATAATAAATCATCAGATAAACGGTCATAAATATCAATCGAACCAATGATACGTTCTTTCAGAAATCCAAAGTCCAAACCGAAGTTTACTTCTCTTGTTTTTTCCCAACCTAAGCTATTGTTTGCCAATGAATTAGCAATCCAACCATTTGCAGTTGTTCCGTAATAATCGTAGTACGTTTGTGTATTTAAAATATTTGCAGTCGAATAAGGATCAATAATATTGTTACCTGTAAAACCATAACTTGCTCTTAATTTTAAATAAGAAACAGACTCTACATTGCTCAAGAAATCCTCTTGACTGATATTCCAAGCTACTGCCGCAGAAGGGAAATTATCCCAACGATTGTCTTCAGAAAGCAATGAAGAACCATCCCAACGATTAGATAAAGTCAATAAATATTTACCTTTAAACGAGTAGTTCAAACGCAATGCGAAAGACGCTAAAGTTTGTTTTGTAAAGAATGAATTAAGGTTATAAGTTGATTGCTCACCTGAACCAAGGTTGTGAAAATCAGTTTCAAACGGTAAGTTTCTTGCACTGATTGAAGAACCTTCTGTCTGTGTATAATAAATACTTTGAAGTCCTAAAAGTGAAATTTTGCTATCGCCAAAAGTACGGTCAACATCAAATTGATTATCCCAAGTGTAGTTGATATTTTGGATATTTTCTAATTCTGCTGATGCCAAACTGTTGTTAGAAACACCACGATTAGTTTGACCGCCCCAAGCACGACCTCTTCTTCTTGTACTAAATCCAGGTGCGAATGTTGATTTGAATGACAACCATTCTAACGGTTTATATTGTACAAAAGCATTACCGATTCCATTCAAACGACGGATTTCATCTGTTGAGTTTGCGATTTCTAATAACGGATTGTACGTAGAAGTTTTATTGATTAAATAATCGCCATTTTCATCACGTAATTTACCAGGTTGTGGCTGTAAAGTCACACCATCAATTCCGTAAGGAGATAAAAACGGATTCAAACGGAATGCTTCACGCATCGCTAATTCACTACCTAATTGATCATTAGTCAACGCCAAAGTTGTATTCAAACCGTAAGTGAAACGGTCACCAACTCTGTGATGAATACCAACTTTTAAAGTATATTTATCTAATGACTCATTTGCAATATTACCAGTTTCATTTTGTACACCTAAACCAAGGTTATAACCGATTCCACCAGCTCCATTTCCAGAAAAATTCAAGTACGTATTGTGTTGATTACCATTTTGTAATACTAAATCATACCAATCAAAAGACTCGTTTCTGTTCGCTCTTTCTACCAATAAATCATTAGAAGAACCTGCATACTTTGACTCCAAAACTTCAGGAGTTAAATCCATTGGATTATCCACACCAGATGTCGCAATGTAAGCAGACTTGTGATATCTCCACCAAGTTTCGCCATTCATCATTTGTGGCAAACGAGCCACTTGCTTCACACCATAATAAGAATCTAATGATACATTTAATCCAGGTTTTGCACTTGCACCACTTTTTGTCGTTACAATAACAACACCATTTGAACCACGAGAACCATAAATTGCCGTAGAAGATGCATCTTTCAAAATATCAATACGAGCAATATCTTGAGGATTCAAAAAGTCAATATTATCAACAGGAACACCATCAACAACATACAACGGATTAGAATTATCATTCAATGAATTATTACCACGAATTGTAATATCAAAACCATCGCCCAAACGACCCGTTGAGTTTGAAATCTGAACCCCAGCAATGTTACCTTGTACAGCTTCCAAAGCATTTGTCATATTTCTTTCCGTCAATGCTTCTGCATCTAAACTACCAACAGCACCAGTTAAATCTGATTTTTTGATAGTTTTATAACCAACAACCACAACTTCTTCCAACTCTTTTGTATCTTCTGCTAAATTAATTGTGATATTACTTTGATTAGCCACTGCAATCTCTTGCGTACTATAACCTACATAACTAATCACTAATACAGCGTCGCCACTTGCCACACTGATAGAAAATTTTCCATCAATATCAGTTGTAACACCATTAGTTGTTCCTTTTTCGACAACAGTCGCTCCGATAACACCTTCAGAAGAATTTACACCATCAAGAACTTTACCTGTTACCTTGAAATCACCTTGTGCGAAGGCTTGCGTAAAGCAAAATAAGGTGAGGAAAAGAAATAGGAATAGTGATTTTCCTTTTACTTTTTGTAATAAATTGTAACTCATAATTTGAAGTTTTGTTAATAAAAAAATTACTTAGTTAGTGTAGGACTTTGCATCAATGCTCCATTGATATAAGTGTCAATCAGCTTTAGTCCTTTTACATTTTCTAATGAAAAAGCTTGATCAACTTTTTCAATTCGCACATTTCTAAATGTGATATTTTCAATAGGTGACTCTTCGTAGCCTTTAGCCAAAATAGCATAATAACCACCATTTTTCACCTCTATATTTTCTAATGTGATATTGCGAATTTGCGGGATAAATTCGCCTTCTTGATCCGTATAAGTTGCATAAAACATATTGACTTTCAACACCGCTTCTTTCACTTGTCCGACCTTAATATTACGAACATGAATATTCTCCACCAATCCACCTCTTTTTGAGTTGGTTTTAATCCGAATGACTCTATCAAGATTTGGGCTATTCATTACACAATTTTCAACAAAAACATCGCTAACACCAGCCGAAATTTCGCTTCCCATCACAACACCTCCGTGACCATCAATCATTTCACAATCACGAACTACGATTTTTTCACTCTTTATCGCTACTCGACGACCATCTTCATTGCGACCAGCTTTTATTGCAATACAATCATCTCCAGTATTAAAAAAGCAGTTTTTGATTACCACATTTTTACAATATTCGGGGTCACAACCATCATTATTTGGCCCATGACTTTCCACTGTAATTCCATCAACGGTCACATTAGTTGATTTTATTGGATGAACGACCCAAAACGGTGCGTTCACGATTTTTACACCTTTGATGAGTATATTTTCACACTCAAAAAGCTCTATAAAATTTGGTCGCAAATAATAGTTTTCACCAAAAACACGCTTCTCAACCGGAACACCTTTTGCTGCCAAATCCACCAAACGAGGTCGGCTATTTTCATCTTTTTGTTCAGGTTTGCCTTCTGACCAGCCGTAAGTATCTTTACCGCACCACCACCACCAATCTTCATTATTTGCTTGTCCGTTCAAAGTACCTTTTCCAGTAACTGCTATATTTTTTTTACCAAAAGCATAAATCAACGGCGAATAATTCATCAGTTCTGTACCTTCAAAAGAAGTATGCACAATCGGTAAAAAGTCTTTTGGGTTCGTACTAAATCGAATTTCAGCACCTTCTTCAACGTGTAAATTCACATTATCCAAAAGGTGAATCGCACCAGTGTAAAAAGTACCTTTTGGTACAACGACCTTTCCGCCACCAGCTTCATTACACGCTTTTATTGCTTTCGCAAATGCATCAGTATTATTCACTTCAGCACCTTCTTTCGCACCAAAATCCGTAATATTAAAAACCTTATCTCCAAAAGTCGGTACAATAATACTGGCTTCAATATCCTTTGCTTGTTGCCAAACATCATTTGATTCTGTTGTAACTGTTGTCGTTTCGGTTGTTTCATTTCCACATGACCACATCAAAACATTACAAACAATAATTAAGGTGCTGTATAAACATTTATTCATAAAATAACTTTTTACAATTTTTAATTTTGAATAAGTGTTTTTACTCAAAATAATATTGTCAAAAGTAGAATTGCCTCTCAAAAACTACTGTTCAAAAATTCACTTTTAGTTTACTTTTTCTAACAAAAGCATAAAAACTGACCTTTTTCATAGAATTTTTGATGGTTTACTACCTTTTTTCACATGAAAATTAGGTGAAGCATAGCACAACCTTCTATTTATTTTGATTCGTTTGATAATTTTAGAAAATTAGAAATGTCTTAGAACCTATATGGCTATCGCAAGAAAAAAACCAACGATTGAAGTCTACAACGATTTCAAATATTTTTTAATCGCCAACTCTGATTTTAAGATACTTTCCGTCACCAAACTCGCCATTACTTTTGCACCTTCAACCGAAAAATGCGTATTATCCGAAACACCTTCTGGATAATTTGGATTTTCCCCTTTGTTGAGCCACAAATACAATTTTTTAGATGCGACTTCACCTTTTTCGATAAGCAGTTTTTCACTTTTTTGCTGTATATCAATTAGCATTACGTTCATTTCTTGAGCTACTTCACGCACCATTTTAGGATAATCGCCATGTGTTTTTTGGAGTTTTCCAGCTACAAACTTTCTACGAACAACCGACGTAAGCAATACAGGAATTGCTTGTTTTGCTCGAACTTCCTCCACGAAGCGAATTAAATTCACACGATATTGTTTTGGCGAAGCATAGCGTTCAGGACTTTTTACTTTGCTGTCATTATGACCAAATTGTATAAAAACAACATCGTTTTTCTGCAATTTGTCCAGTACAACTTGCCATTTTCCTTCATCTCGAAAACTCTTCGTACTTCGACCATTAACCGCATGATTTTCGATTTTGACACCATTCTCAAAATATTCGCCCAACATTTCGCCCCAACCAGTTTCTGGGCGTTTGTTCTCCTTTTTATTCGCCATCGTTGAGTCACCGACTAAATAAATGACATTCGTGCTTTTATCAAATGACTGACAACTAACCAACACTATTGTTATTACTAAAAATATAAATCGCTTCATTTTTTGGATTTTCAAACTTCAATGTTTCATTTCAGAACATCAATCAGCCTTTAATTAAATAAAAAAAGGCATTCTACAATAGAATGCCTTTTTATTAAGTTTTTCAGTTTCTAAGTTCTGAAACCTTGTCCCAAGTCTTCGGAAGCAAGCGTTTCAATTTTTAAAACTCGCAACCTATAATTAATTCCCTTTCACCTACCATTCATTTTCATAACCTGGTTTGTTATAAATCTCTGCCCAATCTCTGTGTCCTTCCGTAAAACTTGCCAAACACCAAGTGAACATAAAATCAACTGAAGGCGGTGCGATTGTATCATGATAAGTTGGCGTGACGTTTATCGCTACTTCATCAAAAATATGTGCATAAACATTGACTTTTTCCTCTGGCAAAGCACAATTTTGTAAAACATAAGGAATATCACCTTCGATATCCGTTTCACAGCGGAAATGATAAATCTCTTCCTTTGCGTTTGCACCCAAACCATGAGGACCATCAGGTCCGTGAAAATGTGGCGGATAACTTCCGACACCTCCACGATTTGCCATATAAGTATCACCAAACAATAATCGGTTGCAGGCTACATTTTTATCAACCAATTTAAAAACAGTACGTTTTGACATCGGACGTTTATTGCCCAAATTTGCGGCAAGTTCCGTTCCTTCAATATCTGTGTGTCGTACCAGCTGAACAGGATATTTTGTATGACATTTTACAGCTTTAAACTCGCTCACATCACAGTTTTCGCTTGTCGCAATTGTCGCTGCTGAGTCGATACTGACATACAAAACATCACCTTTTCCTAAAGTATAAGTTGTACCTTCTGCTGTGATTTCTGCCGTTCCACGATTAACATAATAAACAGCTTCTTCTTTGCCTAAAGTGCGTTTTACTGAGTTGCCGCTTTCTAAAACAATTCTTGCTAAACGCAAAAACTCAAAAGTTGAGTTAGCTTCGCCGATAATTTCTTCCGCCTTATTCAAAACAGACGTTGCGTCAAACGCTTCTACCTTACGAATTTCATTTTTTACAGGCACGATTACTTGCAAATCATGACGACGATTTGCTAATGATTTTTCAGTTCCGTATTTCGTTACTCCAATTGTTTTTGGTTCTACCATTTTTTATTAGTAATTAATAGTTTAGTAAAAAATATGGTTCTTTGAAAAATCCAGTGATAAACCTAAATATACGAATTATTTGAATTCGTTTTTTGTGTTGATGTGTTGACGTGTTGATGTGCTGACGTTGGTATAACATCAACACGTCAACACAAAAAACAATCTTGATAGATTTCAAATTTTTATTATTTCACTGGATTTTTCAAAGAACCAAAAATATTAACGAGCCATCCAGCCACCATCAACATTGATGATTGTACCGTTGACATAATCACTTGCTTTTGATGCTAAAAAGACAACAGCTCCGCCTAAATCCGATGGATTTCCCCAACGATTGGCTGGAATACGATTTTGAATTGCTTCCGAACGTATCGGATTATCTTGTAATCTTTGTGTGTTATCTGTTCTGAAATAACCAGGTGCGATAGCGTTGATTTGAAGATTGTGCGTTGCCCATTCATTCGCCAAAGCCTTTGTCACACCTACAACTCCGTGTTTACTCGCTGTGTATGCTGGCACAGTGATTCCACCAGAATACGACAACATTGAAGCGATATTAATGATTTTTCCGTGACCTTGTTCAATCATTCTTGAACCAATCAATTGTGCTAAATAAAACGTTGCAGTCAGGTTGACTTCGATAACTCTGTCCCATTCGTCAAGCGGAAAATCCGTTGCAGGATAACGAGCGATAGTACCACCATTATTGACTAAAATGTCAACTTTACTGAATTTATCCCAAGCTAATTTTGCTAAATTTTTGACCGCTTCACGGCTTGTTAAGTCTGCAGCGATACCAAAAGCTATTCCACCTTGTGCTTTTATTTTTTCGATTGTATTGTCTGTTCCACCTTGACGAGAACTGCTACAAATCACCGTTGCACCAGCTTGTGCTAATGCAATTGCGATAGCTTGTCCAAGCCCTCGACTTGCTCCCGTAACTAAGGCAACTTTGTTTGTTAGGGAAAAAAGTTGTTCCATGAATTTGGTTTTTAAAACGTTCCTAAAAAATTTCGTATTTTAATTAAATTATATTTTATAAGTTGCATTGTCTATCTTACAATTATAGTTTTGCTAAGGTATTTTGAATAAAACATCAAGGCTATACAATAATTGACATTATGTGTGCAATATTTCACATATCAATAAAGTATCTTTCATAGGTTTGTAATTATTTAATAATCAACCAAATAAGTCAAATAAAAAAAATAAATCGACCAAATGCAGTTTAAATATTTTACATTTTTCATCTTAATATTTATTGTTTTTGATGGAAAAGGTCAACAAAATTATGAACCCAAAATTGTCAATCCATTAACAGAAATGTGGCGTTGGAAACATTTTCCTGATTTGGAAGGAAAAGGTGTGCGACATATTACGGAAGATGAAAACGGCAAAGTTTGGGTTAGTGTCGATGAGGGAATTTATGAATATAATGGCTACGATTGGCAATTGTATAAAAAGGATAAAAATACGCCTTTAGATACTCCGATTAAGCAAATTTTGATTACTAAAGATGGTAAAAAATATGCGATTTCGCCACGTCAAATTTTTCAATATAAAAACAATAACTGGGTTAGCGTTTTTAATACATCATCAAATTACGATTTTAATTTTTCTAAAATAATAGAATTGTCTGATGGTAGTTTGATGGTGAGTTCGAGCGTTGGTGTTTTGCATTATCAAGATAGTAAAAGGCACACTTTTTACACTTCTCTCCAACAGATTTCAATATTTCAAAAAGTAAATATTCAGTTAACATGGAAACAGTTTCCTAATACTGTTTTGAAGCAAAGTGCGTTTACCAATATTTCGGATATTATCGAGGATAATGAAGGAAATATTTGGTTGGCATTTTCCTATGATTTAGATGATAGTGGGCAATTATTAACATTTCGACCTTCGGACAATCAATCTGAAATTATTACAAAATATCAATTTTTTACATCTAATGAAACGTTGTTGTTAGGCGAGGAATCGAAGATAATTCAATCGCTTGACAAGAAAATTTGGGTCATCAATAATTCATTTAAAGCACCGATAAATGTATTTGATAATGGGAAATGGCAATCGTTTTGGTTGAGCGAACAGTTTGGTGGCGATGAATACGCAAGTGATATTGTGCAAACTGATGACGGAACAATTTGGGTCGGTTCGTTGGGTAAATTGTATGTTTATAAAAATAATAAATGGTCGCTTTATGATGCGTTGAAATACAAAATTCCGAGGAATAAAATCCAATTATACAAGGGTCGAAATAATAAATTATGGATTACGGGTTTGTTATCCAAAGCCTATTTGTTGGATTATTCGGCTAATCGCTGGATGACGTATCAAGGTCTAAATTTTCAGTGTGAAACGAAAAATGGCGAAAAATGGTATTTAGATATTAATGGTCGAGTAGTCGTAAAAAACGGTGAAAAATGGCGAAGTTATGGTGTTGAGAATGGTTTGATTGATGCTACTGTTCGCATTATTGCGACAAGCAAAGGACAAGTTTGGGCAGCTGGTTCACACGAAAGTCTTGCCGCAACAGCTTATTTAAAAAATGGAAAATGGTACAGACAAACGCATCCAAAGTTGTCTTGGGGAATTGATTATCGCTCGGTTTTTGAGGCTTCTGACGGTTCAATTTGGTTTGGTGGAAGTGTGGATATTGAGCGAGAAAAAGGACAAAAAAGTGGAATTGTTCAACTGCTTGACCCTTTTGCAAAAGATTTAAAATGGCGACATTTTGTAGCATTGAAGCAAGGTTATAATCAAACGAACTCTTATGGCATTGCGGAAACCATTGATAAAAGAATTTGGACTGGCGGAAGTAATTTACTCTTTTTTGATGGACAAAAATGGGCGAAAACAAAAAATCAGAAATTAGCCAATTATGTCAATTGTTTGGCTTCGACTGATGATTTTATGGTCGTTGGTTCTCGCTATTACGGTATTTTTGTTTATGATGGTAATAGTTGGAAAAACTATTCAACAGAATCAGGTTTGGCCAATAATCACATCATTAGTATTGATGCGATTAACAAAAATAACATTTGGGTTGCGACTGAAAATTCGATTTGTCACTTTGATGGTTTGCAGTGGCAAAATGACTTGTTTCCAAGTGAAATGAATATGGAAATCGAAGGTGGAGATATTTTTCATTCATCTGATGGCTCGATTTGGATAAATCATTCGCCTCGAAACTGGAAACGTCGCTCGTTTAAATACAATAAGAAAAATCAAGATTTTACGAATACTTTTTTGACGTATCGTTACACACCTGATGCGACTCCTCCTGATACAAAAATCACTTTTTTCTCTAAGAATGTTTCGACCAGCGGAAATACGTTTATTCAGTGGAATGGAAAGGATTTTTTTGGTGAAACACCGAATGAACAATTGACTTATTCTTATCGAATTGATGATGGCGAATGGTCGCTTTTTTCACCCGAAAAACAACACACTTTTTTGAGTTTGAGCGATGGCAAACACAAGGTCGAGGTTCGGGCAAAAGATTTGGCTTCAAATATCGACCTAACACCTGCTATGGTTGAGTTTGAGGTACAACCGCCAGTTTGGAAACAAACCTGGTTTTTGTTGTTAGTTGGTACGTTTTTGACGACTATTTCGATTTTTGGTTATAATATTTTTACAAAAAATAAAAAGCTCGAAAAACTGAATAATAATCTTCAAGAAGCGAATACCGTTTTGAAGAAACAAGGCAAAAAAATCTCTAAACAAAATACCGAAATTTTGGAGCAACAAACGGTCATTTTGGAACAGAAACAATCACTCGAAGTTTCTAATCAAAATTTAGAAATTCGGAATAAAGAAATTCAACTTCAACGAGATAAAGTCGAAGAACTATCGAAGGCAAAAGTTAGCTTTTTTACAAATATTTCACACGAATTACGCACACCTTTGAGCTTGATTTTAGGGCCAGTTAATCATTTAAAAACGGACGATGAACTCCTCGAAAATGATAAAAAAAGCCTTTATAATATTATCGAAAGAAATAGTACAAGATTGCTGCGATTGATTAATCAATTGTTAGAAATTCGTCGTATTGAGAATAGTTCGATGGCGTTGCAATTGAGTGCTGTGAATGTGAATGATTATGTGTTTAAGGTGACGGAATTGTTTAAAAATTTAGCACAAAAACGCAAGGTTCAATTACATTTTAATAGTTATTTAGAACGAAAAACGTTTTTAGTTGATGCAGATAAACTTGAAAAAATTGTTGTTAATTTGGTGGCTAATGCGTTCAAATATACACCTGAAATGGGCAGAATTGATGTCGAAATCAATAAAGTAAATGCCACTAAAAATGAAGCCTTAAAGAATTATGAAAATTACATTGCTATAAAAATAACAGATACCGGAAAAGGTATGACCAAAGAGGTTTTGGAACACATTTTTGAGCGATATTATTTTGAGGAAAGTGTGGATAAAAATCAAAAAAACTCTGGCATCGGTTTGTCTTATGTCAAAGATTTGGTCGAAACACATCAAGGTATCATTGAAGTCAAAAGTGAAGTTGATTTAGGTAGTACTTTTATCGTTTTCATTCCAGTTATTGAAAAGGATGAAAGTATTGTGAACACTACGTTACCGCAATTAGATTATACGTATGCACAGCAAGAAATCGAAGCCGTTATTTCTAAAATAAATAAACCAGAAAAAACGACAACAACCAATTCAAAACTACCAAAAATATTAGTCGTTGAAGACAATTTAGATATGACTTTATTCATCGAAGAAATTTTGAAAAAAGACTACGATATTGTCACGGCAGAAAATGGAAAAATCGGTTTAGAAATCGCCCAAAACAATAATTTTGACCTCATCTTAAGCGATATTATGATGCCCAAAATGGATGGTTTGGAGTTTTCTAAACATATTAAATCTAACTTTTCAACAAGTCATATTCCTATTATTTTGCTTACCGCAAAATCAAAAGATTTGTACGAGATAGAAGGTTATCAAACAGGTGCAGATGATTACATCACAAAGCCTTTTGATACGAATATTCTACAATTAAAAATCAAAAATATTTTAGACAAACGAGCGGCATTTCAAAGAAAAGTTAGTAGAGAGTTTCAGCTACAACCGCAACAAGTCGAAGTTCAAAAATCGCCTGATGAGGAAATGTTGGAAAAACTCATCGGGTTGATGCAAAAAAACATCGACAATTCGGATTTTAATGTTAATGCCATGTGCGAAAGTGTTAATCTTAGTCACATGCACTTTATCCGAAAAGTCAAACAATTAACAGGAAAACGTCCTGTAGAATTGTTGCGTTCGTTTCGTATGAAACGAGCGAAAGACTTGCTAATACAAGAAAAAATGACAATTTCGGAAGTTGCTTACAGCGTAGGTTTTGATATTCCTGGTTCGTTTAGTCGAGCATTCAAAAAGGAATTTGGTCAAAGTCCAAGTGCTTTTTTGAATGAATTATAAGGGGACTTTTTACAATTTATTATAAAAATACCCTTAATCGATGATATTAAGTATTTTGAAATAGACTAATTTACAGGAATTTCGGGATTAAAATCGTTTAAATTTTGTAAACCTAAATTTCACAGGAATTAAAAACAATCAAAATAAACACTTTTACCTATTTTTCAATTCTACAAATTCCATATTGAAATAAATCTTCTCATCCATCAGGTTCCGGAATTTTCTTAGGTGCTGCAAGTACAGCAACCGTTACAAATAATGCGTTTTTTGCTAATGAAAATAGTAATCAATTTGAAACTGGAACAGGTGGAACAATCACAGATAATGGTGCAAATGTCGGTTCAGATACTTTTGCAGTTGATGCAGCAACGGATTTATACTTAGATGCCGCAGGAAATACTTTGGTAGGAACAACAGATGCTAATGGAAATGTAACTTTCCCATCAGATGTTTTTGCTTTGGCAGGTTTACAAACGCTTTATACTTGTTATGGAAGTGAATTTATCGTAGAAGTATCAAATGTAAGTGGTAATTGTACAGCGGTTATTCCAACGATTGACTCTGTAAATATAACTTTCACGGTTAATACAAATAAATCAGGTTTCACAGTTGATGCCACAGGAATTTTCTTAACAGGTGGTGGAAATTTTGGTCTTTCAGGAGATAATTCGATGACTGATTCAGATAATAATGATGACAGAACTTTACCAGTTGTTTATAACGATACAACACTTTCAACTTGTTTTGCAGAATATTTTTCAGATGGTACTTGTGCAACGAATACAACTCGTTTGACAAATGATGAAACCTTATTTTCAGTTGCTCCGACTTTAGTTAATAATTATATAATGATTACTTTTGGGGAAACTGTTATGAATACAGAAAAAACAATTCACTTCCTAAATACGGTTGGTTAAGTGGTATTGACAAAAATGGTTGAAAATATAGATACGTATCGTTTTGATGTAAATAATTTACCTTCAGGTTTGTATTTTAGTAATCTTCAAATTAAGGGAGAGTTGCATGTTGAGTAATTTAAACCGTTAACCGTTGTTTTCTAAAATCTCTCGGACTCATGCCCATTATCTTCCGAAAGAATTTACTAAAATGGGAAGGATCTTTGAATCCCAAAAAGTAAGAGATTTCTGCAATTGAATTGCTTGTACCTAAGAGATGTTTTTTAGCTTCAATGAGTAAATATTCATGTACGACTTGAAGGGCAGATTTTTGTACTAATGCCTGACATATTCGATTTAAATGAACCGTACTAATATTTAATTCCATGGCATATTCTTGGATATTTTTTGTTTGATAGATATTTTTTTTGATTAATTTTTGAAAAGCATGGAAATAGACCAACGTTCTATTTTCTGTAGGTGAAATTTGGAGTGGCTTTTCTTGATTTGTCCTGTACAAATGCAATAGTAACAATTGGAAATACAGTTTTACAGCATAGTTTTTCTTTATACGAAAGGTCGTCAATTCTTTGATTAAGTTATCTTTTAATGTTAAAATTTCGTGGAAAACATTCGTTTTTTTATCAAAAATAAGGTATTGCAATTGATTAAATTTCAGTAATATTTTTTTGGCATCTAATAGACTTTTTTCAAAAAAAGTATTGGTAAAATTGAACACATCTCCTTGCACATTAGATTGAAATACAAATCCATGTAAGGTATTATTTGGAATGATTAAAACACAAGGTGCTTCTAACGCAATTTTTTTTCCTTCTGATAATAAAAAACCGCTTCCTGCTGTAATCAAAAAAATTTGCATTAAATCGGTATGTAAGTGTTCCGTGATTTCATAATTATAAACCGCACTTCTTTTTTTCAATGGCTCATAATCAATCCATTCATCAGAAACAGGATTTATTTGTTCACCATAAGGTCCTTTGTATTGTAATAATTTTTTCGGCATTATGTTTCTATTTTATCATAATAAGCGATTTATGATTATAATTTTGAATTAAATGTTTCAATTATACAAGTTTAAAACAAATATATACCATTTTTTATTTACAGCTATGCTTAATTTTGTTTTATTACTAAATAACAATATTAAGCATGGACAAGTCAACTACTCAAGTCGGAATCATTGGAGCAGGTCCAGCAGGATTATTTTTATCTAAAATACTACATAGTCAAGGTATTGATAATATTATTCTGGAAAGTCGTAGTCGGCATTATGTTGAGAATAGACTTCGAGCGGGTTTATTAGAGCATAATACAGTCGAATTACTCAAAGAATTAGGTGTTGGTCATAATTTAGAAGCTCAAGGTATTCCACATCATGGTGTTTTACTTAGTTTTAATGGTGACAGAGTTCATATTCCTTTTGAAGAATTGACAGACGGACGAAGTATTACGATTTATGGACAACGCTTTGTCGTGAGAGATTTAATTGCAGATTTGGTAGATAAAAATAATTATACCATTCATTTTGAGGCAATTGCTTCCAAAATAGAAGGCATTGAGTCCGATACACCAATTATCTATTATGAAAAAGATGGCGAAAGCCACGAAATTCATTGCGATTATGTAGCCGCTTGCGATGGTTATCATGGTGTCGGTCGTCAGACTTTACCTACTCACACCTTTAATACACATCGTATCGAATATCCATTTAGTTGGTTGGGAATTTTAGCAGAAACGCCTCCTTCCTCTGACGAGTTAATTTATGCTTTTCATCGAAGAGGTTTTGCGTTGTTGAGTTATCGTTCTCCGACGGTTAGCCGCTTGTACATTCAAGTTCCAAATGATGACCATATAGATAATTGGCCAGATGACAAACTTTGGGATGAATTAGATATTCGTTTAGGCACTAAAAATTGGACACTTAATCGTGGCCCAATTATTCAAAAAGGAATTACACCGATGCGTTCTTATATGATTGACCAAATGCAGCACGGTCGTTTATTCATGGCTGGTGATGCGGCTCATATTGTGCCGCCAACTGGTGGAAAGGGTTTAAATTTAGCGGTTGCTGATGTCAAGTTATTGGGGAAAGCTTTGATTGCAAAATACCATCAAAATGAAGATAATTTATTAGAAAGTTATTCGGATGATGCACTAAGAAGAATTTGGCGAACACAGCATTTTTCCAACTTTATGACACAACAATTTCATAAGCGATTTGACAACGATTCTTTTGATTATCATTTGCAAAAAGCACAATTCGATTATATCAAAAATTCAGCAGCTATGCGAACGACAATTGCCGAGAATTATGTGGGACTGAAAACGATATAATCATTAAATTTATTTGGCAAAATACAAAATTTAAAAAAATGACAAAAGAAGAAAAAGCAGCATTGCGAAAAGCATTTGAGGATATACCTGGTACAAGAGTATTTACACCCGAACGTAGCCGAGTGGGTTATCATCTCAATCAATTTTGTATGACGCTCAATAAAGAAGAAGGGCGACAAGCATTTAGAAAAGATGAAAAGGCTTATTTGGATAAATTCCCAATGACTGACGAGCAAAAACAAGCGGTGTTAAACCGAGAGTGGTTAAAACTTTTGGATTTGGGAGGGAATATTTATTACACTTGGAAAATTGCAGCTTGTGACCGTAAATCCATGCAGTACATTGGCGGAAAAATGTCAGGAATTACCGAAGATGAATTTAGAGAAATGATGTTAAGTGGCGGTCGGTCAATTATAGGCAATCGGAGTAAAGAAAACGATTATTAATGAACGAGGAGTCGGGAGTCAGGGGTCAGGAGTCAGCTTACTAGCTAACCTCTGAC
>JBGCFH010000247.1:0-34034 GCA_045106825.1 Saprospiraceae bacterium
TCAATCGTCACTCGCACACCTTCCGAATGCGACGTAAACTCCGGAGCATACATACACTGAATCGTCGTCACACCATTAGAAAAATCACCTTTCAAATTCGCCCGAAGCGGATATTCAAAAACGTACGTTCCTTTTGGTAAATAGCTGATAAAGAAGTCAGTAGAAGCATCACGAGTCGATTCGTAATAACCCAAACCTTCTTGCCATTTGTATTGACTCATCACGTTGATTGGCTCAAATCCTGATGCACGAGCATCTTTCATGTGAACGTATTCCATTGGTCTATCCACACGCAATTCGATACGAACAACAACCTTGTCACCAGTTTTGAATTTTTCATTTTCATTCACAGGTTTGATAACTGGACCTTTGTCTGTCATCACTTCTTTGAACAACTGCTTTTTCAACTTTAAAGGCGTATCTTCAAACGATTCAATTTTGTCAAAATCTTCAAAATATTGCCAATACATTGCTCCCCAAGCTGGGTTATTATTTGGATTGACAACTTTTACTTTTGCCATATCAGCAGTGATATTTTCCTTGCCAAATTTGTGTTTGAAATAACCAGTTCCTGCTTCTTTTTTGATTTTTGACTGATCAAACTTGTTGCCACCAAAATAGATTTCAACCTCTTTCGTTTCTGCCAACCAATTGTCGCCACGCAACAACATTGCATAAACTGCCGAAGCGGTCGCTTTTGTTGTTTTCCAATGTGTTGTTTGACGATTTTTCAATAACCACGTTTTCAAATCATCAACCGCTTCTGCATCGTTTGCTACTTCGTCAAATACTTCAATCATTAACGAATGTGTTTCAATCGGTGCTTGATACCAATAATATCCACTTGGATATTTCCAATACATACCCATTTCTTCGTTGTTCAATGAACGTTCTTTCAATGATTTTACAATTAATGCAGGAATTTGAGGTTTATCCAAACGCTGTAACGCCAACGCAATCATTCCTTCTGAATACATTCCTTTATTCAACCAATATTTCTCTGCTTGACCTTCGTAATAATCAAAAGCAACTTGTACATTTTTCGGAATCGGAATATCCAAATAGAACGAACGAGCATACAAATAATGAATCGCCATATTATCCAAATGGTCATCTTTTAAGTCGAATTTGTATTCTTTTGAACGACGAACCAATTCATTATAATGATTCAATAATTCATTATCACAATACTTCACGGCTTTTGAAATCATGCTTCCTGCGGATTGTTTTTTGCTCAATCCACTTTTCTCACCAATTGCACCTAAGTAGTTCAAATGTCCCATTCCTTCGATGATATATTGTGTAATATACCAACTATCTCGTCCGCCAGGAAACCATGTAAAACCGCCATTTCCAGATTGGCGTTTTTCCATTTTATTCAAGGCTTTATCCAATTCATTCGACATTCGATTTAAATCGAATAATAAACCGATATTTTTCTTCTGTTGTTCTTCGCTTTGTGCTGCCAAAACCCAAGGTGTTTCTTCTAATAAAGCGTATTTTAATTCTTCGTTTTTCGATAAATTTGACTTCAATGCTTCTGGCGTAATATTCTTCCAACTATCAAAAACTTTCTTAACTTGCGGACTTGAGTTCGCTACCGAAGTTGCTAATGTATTTGCATAATAACGACTAAAGATTTGCTCCGTACATTCGTAAGGATATTCCATCAAATAAGGTAACGACTGAACAGCGTACCAAGCTGGATTCGATGTAAATTCCAATGTCATTTCATGGTTTTTCAATGTCGTCGAACGATTCATTTTATCCATTGCACCGAACGTAAACTCTTTCGTCATTCCACCTCGAACTGGCAAAGGCATTGTTTCCACCATTAATTTACGATTCGTCAACACTGGCAAAGTCGATTCTTCTCCATCAGAGAAATTTCCTGCTTTCGCTACAACTCGATACGTTACTGCATTCACACCAAAATCTGGAATATTCAATTTCCAACTCACCGCATCAGATTGTCCTTGCTTCGCTGAAAAATCCACTTCTGGAATATTGTTGCCTAATTTCGCATCAATCGGTTGCATTGTAATTGCATCAAACAACATCAACTTCGCTCGACCTTCTAAGTCTTTATTGGATAAGTTCGACACTTTTGCTGTAAACTCAATTTTATCATTTTCACGGAAAAACCTCGGTGGATTTGGCATCACCATTAAGTCTTTTTGCGTCACGACTTCTTTTTGTGTGAAAGCGTGTTGCAAATCTGTTGTGTGTGCAAAACCTAAGAATTTCCAACGAGTTAAGGCTTCATTCATCTTGAATTTAATGATAATATTGCCTTCTTCATCTGTTACTAAATCTGGATAGAAAAATACCGTTTCGTTTAAGTTGGTGCGGACTTGAACTTCTGAAAAATCGGTTTCTTCTGGTTGTTCTACAGCTGCGTCATTAACTACGACTACTTCATTGAGTATCGTTTCCCCTTCTGCACTAAACTCTGTTGGTACAGCAGCACTTTCCTTTTTACGTCTATTCGCTCTTGACTTCGGTCGAGGTGCAGAAGTTGGTGCTGGCGAACCAACCATTGGAGCTTCTTCCATTGCTTCCATGACTATACCATCAGACTCATATCTCGAATAACGATACGAATATTCATAAAAAGTAAATCCGAACCAATTTAACGCTGGATAAGTCCGACTACTAATCGAAGTATATTGTGGTTGCCAATTATTTTGTAATAATGATGAACCAACGGACGAAAATCCTCGACCTTGTGTAATCGCTCGTTGTTGATAACTTTGTCCAAAGAAGTTCGCTGACCAACTATTTGCCGCAAAGGCATCTAAAGAAGCATCATACATTGTTGCCACCATTTCGGCTGCGACTTTATCGCCTTTTGCTCCCGAGATTTTGATTTGCCATTCTTCGTCCGAACCTGGCAACATCTTATCACGGAAAGTCATGTATTCAATTTTCAAATCCTTGTTCGACCAAGGAACATAAACGGTTTGTGATTCTGAATGAAAACGTCCATTTTGAATCGTCATTATCGAATAGTGAATATTGCCACGATACGATTCTTTGATTGGCAAATCAATCGACTGTTTTCCTTTTACGTTCAACCATTTTGATTCTACAATTTTTCCATCTTGTTCTACTTCATATAAAACATGTGATCGTTTATAACCAGAACCGATTTGTAAATTCACAGTTTCGCCAGGTTCTGCACTTGATTTATCATTGGTAAACCAAAATGCTTCATTCGTAGGAACGGTTTTTTCATTTGGTGAAAACAACGTAAATTCTTTGACCAATTCAATTGGATTACCAAATTTATCTTGTGTTTTCATCGTCAAACGATAGCGACCTTGTTGCCAGTTTTTGATGCGTTTTAAATCTAATTCTTTAGAATTTTCGGTGTTAAATTTTGTATCAATAACCGTTTCGATAACTTCCCAGTTTCGAGTCAAATCCTCTTCGCCAAACGAATAATCAAATGATTTTTTAAATTCTGCTTTCGCTTGCCCCGAACCCTCGGTGGCTAAATTGGTAAACTCTGGTTTTTCCCAAAGTCGAGATTTGAATACCGTTTCTGGCGTTCTTAATCGTTCAACTTTGACTGTTCCATTCGCATTTTCGTGTGTTCCGCTAAGGTTATTTGTTGTGATTTTAAACGCTTTAGTTTCGTTTTTATTCACTTGCTCGCTTACCGCAATATCCGCTTCTAAACCAATGTAACTCACCTTCACAACCGTTTGAGAACTGTGCGTTTCGCCAGTAATATCGGTGACATCTGCATAAACCGTAAAGTTGAAAAACGGTGTTCTATCTTTCGGAATTGACTTGTCTGCTAAGGCTTTAAAATCAATGGTAAATTCACCATTTTCATCCGTTTTCGTTTCTCCATTTTTAATTTCCGTTTGTTTCGTATTATAAGGATTATAACCCCAATACCAATAACGCCAATATGGAAAGTAAGCTTGACGAACAACTCGATATTTTACATTTGCACCATCAATATTGCTACCAGCATAAGCCTTTCCTTTTCCTTTTATGGTTACTTTTTCGTCCAATTTGAAACTGCCTTCAATCGGATTGAAAGTTACTTCAAATTTTGGACGTTTGTATTCTTCGACTTTCAAATATTTTGAAGAAGTATAACCTTTAATGTTTACGGTGATTCGCATTTGTCCTAACAAGCCACCTTGAGGTGCTGTGAATGAACCATTGAATGTTCCGTATTCATTTGTAGTAAATTCTTGCTTCGCTACTTCTTGATAGTTTGCATCATAAAAAACGACATTTACTTTCTCATTTTTAACGATTTCAGGGACTTTGCTATTTGGCAAATCCTTGACCGCTAAACCTTTAAAATAAATCGTCTGTCCAGGTCGATAAATCGCTCTATCTAAAAAAATGTGCGTTTGAATATTCGCAGAACGATTATTATTATAACGATAATTTGAATAACCATCGTTGAAGTATAAAATGTCATTTCCTTTCGAAAATTTCACTTTGAAATAACGACTTGCTGTTACATTTGCATTGATAAATCCTCGCTCATCACTGGTTTGTTTTCCAACTGATTTATAAATATATTTACGTTGAATACGATTGTATTCTTCGACAAAATATTCTGCTTCGACACCTTTTTGAGGTTCGCCAGTCGTTCTATTGGTAATGATAAAAATGGTTTTATCTTTTTCATTTTTACGTTGGGCGAAAGCCAAATTAGAAACATGAACAATCGAATACGCAACACCATGTTTTTCGTAAGTAAAGTCTGCATTATCAGAAACTAACACATAATAAACACCATTATCCAAACCTTCTAATTTGAACTCCATATCGTGTTGACGATAATCACCGTTACCTTTCAAATCCATTGAAAAAGTCTGAACGGAAGGTTTTAGATTAACGATTTCGTACCATTGTTTTTGACCTTTTCCTCGTAACTCACGGACTTCTTCGTGCGTTACTTTTACGATTTTTCCATAAACTTTAGCTACATTTTTATAGCGAATCATTCCTAACATTGGCTTATTCGGAATATTGACTTGCTCAAATTGTAGATTGATTTCCTTCTGATTCAAATTGTTTAGAATCGTTTGACATTGTGTTGCACCTAAAGATTTTGGATGTCTTCTGATAGCTTCACTTGCGATGGTGTAAGCTGATTTCAATTCCCATTTGTGCTCATCACCTTTTCGTCTGTCATAATTTCCACCTTTCCTCAAATGTAATTGTGCTAACTTATAAGATACTTCACTCGACAAAGGATTATTCAAATAACGCTTTTCCATATTGACCAAAGTCCCTTCATAGAAATTGTCTTTTCCTTTGCCATTATAATTGTTATATACAAAATCTAAACGTTTCAAATCCACATCAATCAATGCACTTTTGTCATCGTCATCCAAGTGAATTTTAATCAACTCTTGATACAATAACATCGTTTTGTGTTTCAACGATTCTGTATCTTTTGTCTTGATTTTTAATTTTGAAAAAGCATCTGCTTCCGCAAAATATTCTGACTTATCGACATAAAATTGATAAGCAGGTTTTGTCAAATAGGTTCTATCGTTAGAAAAATAAGTCAACGCACGATGTGCTAAAAACTCATATAATGTATTGCGATATTTTCGACCATCCGATTCGTAATTTGTCATTAAATCCTGAAAATCTTTTAAATCAACCGCTTTTAGTTCGTCCTCTTTTTCAATCGACAATTCGTACAATTCAATCGCTTTGCGAACAAAATCCGCTTCTGACCAAGTTTGGATATCCGTTTTATCGAAGTTTACAGTTTCTGTACGATTTCGGATTTTCCATTGTTGATTTTGAAAATAACCATTGTAAGCTTCCGCCAACATAGATTGTAACAAAGGTTTGACTGGAAATTTCGCTTCATCGACTTGTATTGACATTCGATTAATTGCCTTCACCAAACCATCTTCTTCGAGCATCGCATTATAACGATTTTGATAGACTAAGGCTCTGACGGTTTGTGTAGGGTTTGCTTCTTTTTTAGCTTTTTCGTAGATTTTGTCCACGATTTCGAGGGCGGATTTAGGTTGTCCGAGTCGGTCGAGAGAATCGACTTTTGCCCAGAGTTGATCATAATTATCGTTCATAAGTTGTTGTAATAATTTTTCTTTTTCGGCTTTCGCTTGTCCCGAGACTTCGGCGGCCAGTTTGGTCTGTTTGGTATTATAACTGCTTAACGTAAATGAAAATGCAATGGCAGAAATCGCTACCAAAGCAATTGTTAAGATATTTCGTTTGTTCGTCATAGTTTTTTAGTGTTGTAATTTTGATAGTTAAGTCGTTTATACAGATAAAACTACTTATACAAAAATTCAAGATATGTTAATTAATTCGTGTTGTCAATGATTTGTGTTAGTAGTTACGATAGTTTTATGATTAAAAAAAATAAAAATCATTAATAAAAGGATAAAAACTATCTAAAAAGTAAGATGTATGAGGGCAAAAAACTGACGTATTCAATGAGTGACATAACTTTTCCTTAACGAAAACCTTTAATAAATTCTAAAAACTTGAATTTTGACACTATTTTTTCAAAGAGTATGAAAATTTAACATTTAAAAATTACACTCATATTACAGATAATCCATAATAATACAATAATCAGAATTTTATTCTGTGAAAAAATATTTTTTAAGCAATTTTAATTAAAAAAAATACTTTTTCAGGTGAAATCAATATTTAATTTTGATTTAAAGTGTGTTGCTATAAAATATGGTTTATACTGCACTTTATGTTTAAGTGTTGATATTTAGATTTTTATATATTATAAAAAAATATATTAGATGTATAAAAAATAATCTTAGTGTCTCATCAACAATTTGATTACTTGCTCAAAAATTAACATAAATTTAAAAATAGGCTTTAAATTTACGGTTGAAGCAATTTTATTATTATTAACTAAAAGCAATATTGCATGAAAAAATTCTCACTAATTGTTGTAATGTTACTCTTTGTGGCGACTTCTATATTCGCACAACGCACAGTAACAGGTACGGTAACGGATGAGGCCGGCGAGGCACTTATCAGCGTAAACGTTGTCGTAAAAGGTTCAACTACGGGTACAGTTACTGACCTTGATGGTAAGTATAAAATTTCTGTTCCAGATGGTTCAAGTACTTTAATGTTTAGTTACACAGGTTTCAATACTCAAGAAGTTGAGTTAGGAGCATCTAATACACTTGATGTAACTTTATTAGAAGGTATTTTATTAAATGATGTTGTTGTAACAGCATTAGGTGTTTCTCGTGATGAGAAAGCGATTGGTTATGCTGTTCAAGAAGTGGACGGTGGTGACATCGCAGAGACAAACTCTGTAAACTTCCTTGATGGTTTAGCTGGTAAGGCAGCAGGTGTACAAATTACACAGGCTTCTGGTGCAGCAGGTGCTGGTTCTCGTATCGTTTTACGTGGACAAACTTCATTCAATGGAAATAATGAAGCACTTATCGTAGTAGATGGTATTCGTATGGATAACTCAGAAAACTCTTCTGAGCGTACTTTAGGTGGTGTTGCGGCATCTAACCGTGGTATGGATTTAAATCCAAATGACATCGAATCTATTTCTGTATTAAAAGGTGCAGCAGCAACAGCATTATATGGTGTTGAAGGTGCAAGAGGTGTACTTTTGATTACGACTAAGAAAGGTCAAAAAGGTAAAATGAAAGTAAACGTTAGTTCTAACGCTACTTTATCTCAGTACAATAAGTTAGTAGACCGTCAAACTACTTATGCACAAGGTGCAGGTGGTGTTTGGTATGGTCCTGACATGTCAGATGTTTCTGTTGGGTTATATCCTTACTGGGGTGGATTCTCTCGTGCATTAAGCTATGGACCGGATATTAGTACATTATCATATGATGGTTCAGATTGGGATTGGGATCCTCGTGGTCGTTTGGTTGATAATAGTGATCCAAGTGCGACTTCTCCTGCACAGGTTTTTGACAATGCAGATAACTTCTTCCAAAACGGTATGACATATAATAATAGTGTGTCTTTATCAGGTGGAAATGACTTCTCTACTTACCGTTTTTCTTTCGGTAATACTTCACAAAGCGGTATAGTACCATTAAATACTTTCAACAGAACAAATGTTGGATTAAGTGTTTCTTCTAAATTTGATAAATTTAGTATTTCAGGTTCTGCAAACTATGTAAACTCAGGTGGACGTAGAATTCAGCAGGGTTCGAATACATCAGGTATCATGTTAGGTTTGATGCGTACACCGATTTCTTTTGATAATGCTGCTGGTTTAGATGATCCAGTTGGTAATTCTTTATCATATCAGTTCCCTGATGGAAGTCCAAGAAACTACCGTGGTGGTATTGGATATGATAATCCTTATTGGACTGCTAACAACTCTCCGTTTACGGATGAGGTAAATCGTATGTTTGGTAATTTACGCTTAGGATACGAATTTTCTCCTTGGGCTACTTTAAGCACAACGATTGGTACAGATTTCTATACAGATAATCGTAAACAAGAATTCGAGATTGGTTCTAACAATGCTCGTGCAGGACAAGTTATTGAAGATCAATGGAACTATCGTCATATTGATGCTTATATTAATTTAACTGGTTCAGGTGATATTGCTCCTGATTTATCATTTAGCTATAATGTAGGTACAAACTTTTGGGATCAACATGTTAAAAATAACTATATTCAAGGGGATAACTTAAACTTTGTTGGTTTCCGTGAATTAGCAAATACATCTTCTGTTGTTTCTTCTATTAATAATGCTCCTATTCGTACATTTTCTTCATTTGCAAGTGCAGATTTTGGGTATAAGAACTTCTTGTATTTAACATTAACTGCTCGTAATGATTGGATTTCAACATTAATTGTACCTACTAAAGAATTTAATGCAGGTGATATTGATGTATTATATCCTTCTGCTTCATTAAGTTTTGTGTTTAGTGAGTTATTAGAAAGTTCTGATATCTTATCATTTGGTAAAGCACGTTTCTCTTTTGCACAAGTAGGTGGTGGTGCTCCAGGACCATTCTCAACTGGTACGATTTATAATGTTCCTAACAATACAGGAACAATCTATTCTTTAAATGATGGTTGGACAAATGGTATTTTATTCCCATTCCAAGGAACAAGTGGATACACTTATTCTCCTTTACAGGGTAATATTTCTTTAGTACCTTCATTAACTACAGATATTGAATTTGGTTTAGATTTGCGTTTCTTCAACAACCGTGTTGGTCTTGATGCAACATACTACACAAGACAATCAAAAGATCAGATTATTGCGATTAATGTACCAAACAGTACAGGTTTCCAAAGAGCCGTAATTAATGCAGGTGAATTAGGAACAGTAGGTAGTGAGGTTGTATTAAACATTACTCCTGTAAAAACTGATGATTTCAACTGGAACTTAGGTTTTAATTTCTCTACATGGACAACAACAGTAAAGTCTTTACCAGATGGTGTTCCTAATCAGTATTTAGATGGTTTTACAGGTACAGGTATTTACAATATCGCTCCTGATAAAGATGATGCAGGTAATGTAATTACAGAGTATGAGTTTGGACAAATCTTAGGTGGTGCTTTCCAGAGAGTAAATGATGTAGATGCAAGCGGTAATCCTATTTTCAATGCGGATGCTGCTTACAATCCTGATGGAGCATTAATTATTGATGATGAAGGTTCTACAAATCCTGATGACCCTAATTTCAATCCAAACTATGGATATCCTTTAGCGGATCCTGTAGCACGTATATTAGGTAATCCAAATCCTGATTTCTTATTAGGTATTAATAGTGAATTAACTTGGAAAAACTTGTCTTTCAACTTCTTATTTGATATTAAGCAAGGTGGTGACATGTGGAACGGTACAAAAGGTGCGATGACATTCTTCGGAACTTCTGCTAACACAGAAGATCGTGCTTCTATGATTTGGAATGACACTTATGGTTGGGTACATGATTACAATCAAGCTAACTTTACTTATGAAGGTGTATTAGCATCTGATCCTTCTGCAACAGCAAATATTGCAGTTCCTTTAGATGAATATTGGTTCACTGGAAATGGTGGTGGATTCGGAGCTGTAGATGAAACATTTGTAGAAGATGCTTCTTTCTACCGTTTACGTTTTGCTACACTTTCTTATAGCTTGGGTAGCTCAATCGAAGGTATTTCTGATTTGACTATTTCATTAACAGGAAGAAACTTATTATTATTTACACCTTATTCAGGTATTGACCCTGAAACAAGTTTAGTTGGTACAAGTTCAAATGGACAAGGTTTGGATTATTTCCAAATGCCAGGTGTAAAGAGTTATTCTTTAGGTTTAAATGTTACATTCTAAGAAAGATTAATGAGGTAAGTAAAGAATATCTTACAGAATCATTAATTAAAATTAATTAAAAATCGAAAATTCACTTATGAAAAATATTAAGTTATATGTAGTGATGGCACTTATTGCAGGGTTGTCACTAACATCATGTGAAAGCTATTTTGGTGATATTAATGTGGATCCGGATAATCCGACTGCTGTTACACCAAATGTATTGCTACCACAAATTCAGGTTCGTTTAGCCTATACTATTTGGGGAGATGCTTCTCGTTATGTAGGTATTTACAATCAACATATTGATGGTACAGGTCGTCAGTTTGCGGTAATTCAAAATTATGGGATTACACCTGGAGATTTAAACACAATGTGGGGAAGTAACTTCTATAGTAGTATTATGATGGATAACCGTCAATTACTTGCTATTGCTGAAGAAGGTGGTTATGGACACTATGTAGGTGTTTCTAAAGCTATTGAAGCATATAGTATGATGATGATTACTGATTTATTTGGTGATGCTCCTTATACAGAGGCTTTTCAAGGTACTGAGGTAATTCAGCCTGCTTTTGATTCACAAGAATCTATCTATAATGCTATTTTTGCTTTAATCACCTCTGCTAAAGCAGACTTAGCTGGTGATGACGGAGGATTTCCTATAGGTGCTGATGATTTAATGTATGGCGGTAGTGCAGATGCTTGGACTAAGTTCTTAAATGTATTAGAGGCAAGAGGAAAATTACATTTAGCTAAGCGTAACGGAGCTTCTGCTTATACAGATGCTTTAGCAGCTTTAGCAGGTGGTTTTGATAGTGCAGCGGATGAAGCACGTATTCAGTTTGGTTCAGGTGCTACAGAAGCAGCTCCTTGGTTTCAGTATATTGATCAACGTGATGATATTGATGTTTCTCCTCGTTTTGTAGCAAGATTACAAGCATTGAGTGATCCAAGAGAAAGTACTTATGGTGCTGTTTTAGATTTACCTCATCCGATTTTTGTTGCAGCTCGTGCAGTTCCGATTATTTCGTTTTCTGAAGCTAAATTCATTGAAGCTGAATGTGCACTTCAATCTGGTGATGATGCAACTGCTCATCAAGCATACTTAGATGGTATCGCTGCTTCTTTTGATGAAACAGGTCAAAGTGCTGATTATGCTGCTTATGTAGCTCAAACAGATGTAGATCCTGGTTCTGGAAGTCTTACATTGGAGCAAGTTATGACTCAAAAGCATATTGCTTTATTCGGAAACTACGAAGCATTTTCTGATTGGAGACGTACAGGTTTTCCTGACTTAACAGCTTCTCCAAATACAGGTAATGAAGTACCTCGTCGTTTACCATATGCTGAAAATGAAATTTTATCTAATGAGAACACACCGAGTCCAGCAGATGTAACTATCTTCTCTCGTGTTTGGTGGGATAACTAATCATAGATAGATTTTATATAAAGTATTACATTTGTAATACATCAAAAAGGTGTTGTTAAGCGTTGTCTTAATGACACCTTTTTTGTTAATAAAAAATAATAAATATGAAGTGTTTTTTCTCCATAATGATAATTCTGTTATCCATCAATCCATTATTGGCACAAGAAGAAGAAATGGTAACGGAGCTTAAACAAGCAGTTTTTAATGATTTTGTAGCGACAAGTGCTGGTAGTAGCGGCATGCTCTCTTCGGCTACTTATGCAGCAACAGAATCGGATCAATACCTTGCAGAAGGTAGCATTTTTTTAAATGATGAGTTTTTGGATGTTGAAGTCTTTGGTAATAAAGGTGAGGTTTTCAAATCTAAAGGAAAATATAATATACAAGCCGATGAATTACAATATTTTGATACTCAAAAAAATATCAAAGCCATAAAAGCAGATAAGATTCAAGGTTTTGCTATCAATAACAAAATTTTTGTATCCAAAATGGAAGCAGATAGTTCGTATGCTTTTTATGAAATATTAGCTCATGGTAATATACAGCTTCTAATCAAACATAAGATTATCTTGACAGAAATCAATAATAATCCTGTTTTAGGGACAACCTCGGCAGCAGGTTCAACTACTGGTAAGATAAAAGCGACGGCTTCAGAAAAAATATATTATGCGACAGATATTACGCTTGACAAGTTACCAAAAAGTAAAAAGAAGTTATTGAAATTAATGGGTGATTACGAATCTGATATTGCAAAAACGATAAAAGAAAAAGACCTAAATATTAAAGCAAAAAAAGATTTGATTGCTATTTTTCGATTATACAATGAATTATCTAATCAATAATATTATAGCGTAGAATCTATCTTTTTAGTAAGTACGTTATCAGAAGTAAGCACGTAATTATAACGAAGTTACTGAAACCTCGTGGGTTTCAGTATGAATATTTTTTAATGAAGTAGAACGGAAAAAGTACGAGTCAGAATACGTGATTACTTCTGGTAACGTACTTAAATTTCGTTTATAGATATTAAACATCAACAACGTTATCACCTAAAACAAAAATAGAGTATCAATTATAATTGATACTCTATTTTGCTTACACCTTG
The DNA here is from genome assembly GCA_045106825.1 of Saprospiraceae bacterium. Classification (GTDB taxonomy): domain Bacteria; phylum Bacteroidota; class Bacteroidia; order Chitinophagales; family Saprospiraceae; genus CAWVWD01. The sequence goes on from JBGCFH010000247.1 coordinate 12,829, forward strand.
TTTTTGAAAACAATTAATCATCAAAGTCATCAAAATCATCGAAAGAATCTTCCGTTTCATCATCAGATCCTTCAAAATCATCTTCAAATTCTTCTTCAAAACCATCTTCGAATTCCTCTTCAATTAGCTCTTCTTCTGGTTCTCCATTTATTTTACGATTAATAAAAGCCAGAATATCATCAAGCTCTTCAGGATTATAAAATCCTGCATCTTCAATTTTTCTGAACCAAGTCATTTGTCGTTTAGCATAACGACGAGAGTTTCGTTTAACTAATCGAATTGCTTCATAAACATCATACTCGTCATCCAAATAAGCTAAAAACTCTTGATAACCTACTGTTTGTAAAGCATTTAAATCTTTATGATCTGCTAATGTTTTAACTTCATTAAGTAATTTATCACGCATCATTATATCTACTCGTAGATTGATACGATCATATAATTCCTCTCTATCCCAATCCATAATCACATAAATTGGTGTAAAACTACGTTCTGCTTTTGGTTGATTTCTAAAAGAAGAATAAGGCTCGCCACTTGCACGACAAATCTCTAACGCTCGAATTAATCGCTGATGATTATTTTTATCTACTTCCTCAAAATAATCCGGATCTTTTTCTTTTAGTTCTTTTTGCAAAATCCAAATACCATGCTTTTTGTAAGCATTTGAAAGTTCTTCTCTAATTTCTTTTGATACTTTAGGAAATTCATTCAAACCTTCGCAAACTGCCTGAATAAATAAGCCTGAACCGCCAACCATTAACGCAACATCTTTTTCTTTATAGATTTCATCTAAAATAGCTAAAGCGTCTTTTTCATAGTCACCAACTGTATATTCATCATGAATTGATAAATTATTGATAAAATGATGTTTAGCTTCTGCTAACTCTTCTTCTTTTGGCTTAGCTGTTCCGATATTCATTTCACGATAAAACTGACGACTATCTGCTGATAAAATTTCAGTATTAAAATGTTTAGCTAATTCAATTCCTAACTTAGTTTTTCCTGAAGCAGTCGGACCTGCTATAACGATGAGATATTTCATTTAATTTTGACTTTTAGAATAAAAAAATTAGAACTTCGATAAATGTATAAGAAACGATTGCTCTTTAAATTTTGGCAAAAATACTTATTTAAATAGTTTTTAATAATCTTATCGTTAGAAACCATTGAAATAATGTTAAAAAACGTAATCTAATGACTAAAATAAGTGTTTTTACAAACAAATCTTCTTTTTGTTTTTAATATCTTTCTGCCTTAACACAAAAAATCAGTCATTGAACAGTCAATACAAATGCCATTATAAATTGTAATTCAACTACAATTTATAATGGCATTTCAATTGTTTATGTCAAGCTTTTATTGAATCATTCCCATAAAAGTATTCATCAACCAATTCTGTTTAGCTTTCACTAAATTATCTAAAGTCGAATCTGCTTTATGTGCAAAAAGCTGCATATCACTAATTACTTTTTTGAACTCCTGTACCTCTTCAGACTCTCCTTGTACCGCATTGATATCATCTAAGACCCGAACTAAAGGTTCTAATTCCTTCTTCTTACGTTCCGTAATGACCTTTCTAATTACTTCCCACATATCCTTCTCTGCCACAAAATATTCTTTCCGTTCTCCTGGTTTTAACTCCTTATATACTAATCCCCAATCTATCAATGCTCGAACATTCATATTTGCATTACCCATTGAGATATTTAATTCTTTACGAATTTGTTCTGAGCTCATTGAATGAGGTGAAATGAGTAATAATGCATGGATTTGAGCCATTGTTCGATTGATTCCCCAATTAGAACCTAATGTTCCCCATGCTTGAATAAATTTATCTTTGCCTTCCTGTAACTCCATATCCTAAAAATACAACTATTTTTATAAAATTCGTAACTTTCAATTATTATTGAAATATAAATAATAATAGTATTAAAATAATAAAATTCAATTATTGTTGACTAATCACAAAAGAAATTATCTATAATTCATGTTTCGTTGATATTAAATTTAAAAACGAAAATATTACGTTTTGCAAGGCAAAACAATCATCTCATGCAGATTTCGTAGATTCACGCAGATTTTTCATTAACAAAATCATTTTTTTATCAAAAAAAATCTGCGTGAATCTGCGTGAATCTGCGTGAAAAAAGCATTTTGCAAAGCAAAATTTAGCAATTGTGATTTATAGTTTATGTTTCACTGAAACGTAAACTATAAATCATAAATGAAAGCAAAAAAAAACCCAAACCAAAACGGTTCGGGATTTTTTCAATTTCCTATATTTCTAATGTTTACATTGGAATATCCGTAGGTTTAGATTCTCCATTAGGTCGAGCTCCAATTAATCGCTCTACATCAGATTTTAACAAAACCTCTTTTTCTAATAATTGATTAGCCAAAGCAGATAATTCTGAATATTTATCACGTAACAATTCTTTTGCACGTTCATACTGACCTTGAATTAATTTACGAGCTTCTGCATCAATCATACTTGCTGTTTCTTCTGAATAAGGTTTGCTGAATGAATTTTGATTTTGCATATCATAGAACGATACATTACCAACATTGTCATTCATACCATAAACAGAGACGATTCCGTAAGCCATCTTTGTAACTCTATCCAAATCGTTTTGAGCACCAGTTGAGATTTTTCCAAACACAACCTGCTCTGCTGCACGTCCGCCAAGTGTCATACAGATTCTATCCAAAATTTGTTCTTCACGTTCGATATAACGTTCTTTTGGTAGATATTGAGCATAACCCAGAGTACCAATTCCACGAGGAACAATCGTAACTTTCACTAAAGGAGAAGCATGTTCTAAGAACCAACCACAAATAGCGTGACCAGCTTCATGAAAAGCAATAACCTCCTTTTCCTCTGGAGATATGATCTTATTTTTCTTTTCTAATCCACCAATTACACGATCCAATGCATGATTAAAATCATCCATGTCTACCGCTTTCTTGTTTCGACGAGCTGCTACCAAAGCTGCTTCGTTACAAACATTTGCAATTTCTGCACCTGCAAAACCAGGCGTTTGCTCTGCTAATGTTGCTGCGTTAATATCTTCTGCCGTTACAATCGGTTCTAAGTGAACTTTAAAAATCGCTTCACGACCTACTAAATCTGGTCTATCAATTCCAATCTGTCTATCAAAACGACCTGGACGCATCAATGCACCATCTAAAATATCTGGTCGATTTGTTGCTGCCATCATGATAACACCTTTATCAGAATTAAAACCATCCATTTCTACTAATAACTGGTTTAATGTATTTTCACGTTCATCATTTCCACCATTCATAGCTCCTCGACCTCTTGCACGACCAATTGCATCAATCTCATCAATAAAGACGATACAAGGTGCTTTTTCACGAGCTTGTTTGAACAAGTCACGCACACGAGATGCACCGACACCAACAAACATTTCTACAAAATCAGAACCCGAGATAGAAAAGAAAGGAACACCAGCTTCACCTGCTACGGCTTTCGCCAATAAGGTTTTACCAGTTCCTGGAGGGCCAACTAAAAGAACACCTTTAGGAATTTTTCCACCTAAACTCGTATACTTTTTCGGTGTTTTCAAGAAGTCAACAACTTCCATTACTTCCTCTTTCGCTTCTTCTAATCCTGCAACATCCTTAAATGTTACATTTACTTTTGAGTTTGTATTATCAAAAAGTGTTGCTTTTGATTTTCCAATATTGAAAATCTGACCACCAGGGCCACCAGCTCCACCGCCAATACGTCGCATAATGAATATCCAAATCAATACAAAAATCGCAATTGGGAAAATCCAACTTAACATTGGGCCAAGCCAATCTTTTTGAGTAACATATTGTGGATAAACTTGCTCAGAATTAGGAATTTTAGCATTCGTTTGTACCTCTTTTACATTTGCTACAAATACATCTGCTGGACCAGTTTCAAATTGATATTGTGGATCTTCTGCCGAATATCCAAAACCTTTATTAATATCTTTTTTGTATTTCTCTTTTTCGAGAACTTCTTCTTTTAGATAGACTTGTGCGTACTTTTCATTAATTACTTTCAACTCTCTAATATCCTTATCCTTCAATGCTTGATTGAATTTGGCTCTGTCCATTGGCTTGGCAGCCGAGTTGGAATATTGATAAAAGTTGAGTGCTAACAACAATAAGGCAATCGCACCATAAATCCAATAATAATTGAATTTTGGAGTGTTTCCATTTCCTCCACCGTTATTGTTATCCTCCGAACCTCTGTTTGAATCACCGCTCATCGGGCTAAATATTTTTTATATTGTTATAAATCAGTTTGTTAATCTCTCATAATCTCTCACGACCACTTTTTCGTAGTCAGAAATCCAATACTTAATGTTATTACTTTAGAATTTGTTTTCTTAATAACGATTAAATTATATTGATTTCTATTGTTTGTAATCATTCCAAAAAGAAACGCATTTTAAACAAAAAAGGATAAACGTTTTGTAGGATAAAACCTACCGTTTATCTAAGAATATGTTTAAAGATTTTGATATTCGGTCACTTTGCCATCGCTCCAAAGCTTTTCTAAACCATAATATTCTCTTGCTTCATGATGAAAAACATGAACAACCGTATCAAAATAATCCACTAAAATCCAAACTGAATTTTGCTTTCCTTCGGTGTGTAATGGTAACTCGTTGCCTTTCATTTTTACCTCAAACTCGATGTTGTCAGCGATTGCCTTTACTTGATTTTCGTTATTTCCATGACAGATAATGAAAAAATCTGTTGGTGCTTCTGATAAATGACGTAAATCAATTTTAATAACATCAATTCCCTTTTTATCCTGAATAGCTTCAATGATTAATTCATTTAGCTTATCTGCTGATAAATGTGCTTTGCGACGTTGGTTCTTAACTTCTTGTGTTTCCAAACTTTATCTTCCTTTTTCTTATGAAACTACGAATCTTCTGTATTATATGCTAAAGTGAGTATAATTTTGTTATTTTATTTCTATAATCACGTTAATAATTGAAAATTAGTAGTTTTAAAATTGAGTGTTCAAAATACAAATAAAATTTGCACAATCACAATACCTTTTACATTTGTATTGAAAAACTTTACTGAATTAGTGATTTAGTTCACTGATAGAAAATAGTGCTATTATTTTGTTTGTTTATAACGAATACTCAATAACGAATTTGCTATAAAAGGTTCATTTTTTAAATAAAACCTGCATTTTTACAACAATTTTATATCTTTATTCAGACCTGTAAGGTTTTGAAAATCTGACAGGTCTTATCTACATCACAAAAGTACAAAAATTAATACGGATTGATTTTTAATAAAAATACCTTATTTATCGGAAAGGTCATTCATCATTTTGAACAGTTACCTTCAACTAATACTTATGCTATTGATTTGTTAGCAAAAAACAAACCGAGTGAAGGAACTGTCATTTCGACATCTCATCAAGTCGATGGAAAAGGTCAGCATGACAGTATTTGGGAAACTTCAGCGAATCAGAACATCACTTTGTCGGTTATTTTATATCCAACTTTTCTTTTGCCAAAACATCAGTTTTGGTTAAGTCAAGCGGTTGCGTTAGCCGTTCGGGATTTTGTGGCAGAAATTTTACCACAAAAAAAGGTCTGTATAAAATGGTCGAATGATATTTATGTCAATGATAAAAAAATTGCAGGTATTTTGATTCAAAATTCGATTAATCGAAATGGAATTGCAAATTCTGTTATTGGAATTGGTTTGAATGTGCTTCAAGCTGATTTTAATTTTAAAGGTCAACGACGAGCAACTTCTCTATTTTTAGAAAAACAAGAATCCTATAATCTTGATTATTTAAAATATCAATTATATTGGCATTTAGAAAGTCGATATCTACAGTTAAAAGCTAATAAAATCCATCAAATTCAATCGGATTATATGGACGTTTTATATAAATATAAAATTCCGCATCAATACGAATTACCAAACGGCGAACAATTTACTGGAACAATTCAAGGAATTGAACCAAATGGACAGTTAGTTATTAATCGGAATGATGAATTATTATCTTTTGGAATTAAGGAAGTGAAATTTTTGTGATTGTCTCGCTCGTGTCTCGCTGATTGTATGATTATGTCACTTCGTTGATTGTTTTTGTTTCGGGACAAGCAATGAACAAAGTTACACAATCACACAATTGCGACGAAGGAGCAACACAATCAGCGAAGCGATACAATTTATATAATCATACAATCAATTAAGATGAAGTACACAAAATCAGCAAGAACAGCTCATTTACATCGTTTGGCGAGAGAACTCAATATGTCTTTTTCGGAAACGGATGACTGGGGATTGATGCCGTTATTGGACGAATTTAATTTATTCCGAAAAGGACGACGACGTAAGATTTCTAATATTTTGCATTCGGTTGATGATTTTTTGGAGTTGAATATTTCGATTTTTGATTATGAATATACAATGGGAAAAAACCGAGAACGCAATCGCAAACGTCAAACGGTTTTCTTCTTTCGTTCTCGTGCGTTGGGTTTGCCTGAAATGTATATGAAACCCGAAAATTTCTTTCATCGTATTGCGAATTATTTGACGTTACAGCAAGACATTGACTTTGAGGAATTTCCAAAGTTTTCAAAAAACTATCTTTTACAAGGCGAAGATGAAGAATATGTACGACATACCATGAATGAAGAGGTTTTGACGTTTTTTACAAAAGAAAAAGGTTGGACTTTAGAAGCGATTAACTTCTTTTTGATGTTTCATCATCATGACAAAGTTTTGAAACCGTGGGAAATTAAACGATTGTTGAAAAAAGGTTTGAAACTGCATGAGATGCTCAAGTATGAAAAGTAAGTGTGTCGTTTTTTGATTCAAAATCATCTTTAAATACTAAAAAAATGCAAAACATCCTTTTCAACTTTATTTCAAAATACATCAAAATATCTGATGAAGAGCAACAAGCAATCATTGCATTAGATATTTTTAGAACGATAAAAAAAGGAACGGTTTTATTAAAAGAAGGCGAATATTCTGATAAAGGTTATTTTGTGCTAAAAGGTTGTTTACGAACGTATTACGTTATTGATGGCGAAGAAAAAACAACTGCTTTTTATACCGAAATGGAAGGCATTACGCCAAATTGTGTATTGACAAAAAAGGCTTCTACATATTACGTTGCTGCTACGGAAGATTCAATAATTACGATTTCTAATCCTGATTTAGAACAAGAAATGTTTGAGAAATTTCCAAAATTTGAATCGCTTTGTCGAGTGTTGTCCGAAGAGCTTTTGGCAAAACAACAAATTGATTTTGACCAATTTAAAACGTCTTCTCCCGAACAACGCTACAAAAATATTTTAGAGAATCGACCGGATTTAATTCAACGAGTTCCGCAATATCAATTAGCCAGTTTTTTGGGAATTACACCTCAATCTTTGAGTCGTTTGAGAAGTCGAATGGTTGAAAAAAAAATTTGATTTGTTTTTCCACAGGTACAACCTGCGGTTACTTATGTTGAACTCTTCCAGAGTTCTTTAAATCTTTATTTTATAATCTTGAAAGGATAGAATATGAGTAAATATAAATTGTATCTATGAAAATTTTTATAGAACTCATAAGTTTTTCGTGGGAAAACTTCATTTATTAACTTAAGGTAACGAGTTTCAGTATTGTGCCAATGTAATTTTGTCGTATCATTCACAATTAAAAATAAAGATATGTTACGTAAAATTTCATTGATGACAATGTTGATTTTATTCATTATTTCGACACAATCAACGGCTCAATATTCGACACAAGACAGCACATTTAAAAGATGTTTTATTGGAAGTTCTGCTTTTATGCTGATGAATTTTGATGCGAATGACCGACCAGATTTTGTGCAACTCAATTTAGGTTATCGACTCACGGAGAAAGATGTCGTTTCGTTAGAATTGAAAACATGGAAATACACACAATCTTTAGGTATTCCTTACGGAAAATATTTCACTGATCCAGCAGAAGATTTTCCTGGTTATATTCGAGAATATGGTTTTGCATTGACTTATCAACGTTTTTTGTGGAAAGGTTTATACACTGGCGTTCATGTGATGAATGCTTGGCAAACTTTTGTGGGCAATGACAATCAAAAAATTGATGATGGTTTTCAAATTTTTAATACCTATCGAGTTGGTTATCACGTCAAATTATTCAATGACCGATTTTTTATAGAACCTTCCGTAGCGATTACACATCGTCCGTTTCATACCAAAATGCCAGAATCGTTTAAGATTTATGATGATAAATGGTCGAAGTTCTTTTTTGGAGAACCTGGTCTTCATTTTGGGTTTAATTTTTAAGAACATAGTCATCAGGTGAGTCGTTTGAGTCTTATAAATCATTAAATTCACTTTCGTTATTTGTCTAAGCACTCACCTGATGACTTTTTTGACTTTTTACACAAACGCTTTTTTCAAATTCTGAATCTGATTAATATGTCGTTGAGAATGTGCAGCGATAAAAACCAGCCAATTTTTCCCAAAACCCAATGCAAAATGACGAAAAGCAATACGTTCTAAAGGTAAATCCGTCGTTTTTGCAAATGTTTCAATCGTATCACGATTTGTATTAAAAGCTACTATTGCTTCTTCTTTTGAGGTGTAAGGTGTTTTGGTGCAACAACTTTTCCATATTTTGGATTTGGAACAACGTGTAAAATCTTGGTGTTTGGTGTTGTTTCAGGTGTTGTATCGGGAATATTTTCCGCTTTATATAATATACCTTTATATAGACTTTCGTCAATAAGTACCAGATGTTCAATCACTTCCGCAATCGACCAAATATCGTCCGATGGTTTTCTCATAAAAAACATTCTGCGTTTAATCGGGTTTTTAACCCGATTAAACGCACGATTTTAGCATTATTAATTTTTTATGAGAAAACCCTTATCGAAGTACTTAACATTAACTTTTCTCATTTATTCGCCATCATAAGCCCATTTGATATACACCGCTCCCCAAGTGAAACCGCCGCCAAATGCAGTTAAGACAATATTATCCCCTTTTTTCAATTGATTTTCATATTCCCAAAGACATAATGGAATAGTACCGTTTGTTGTATTTCCATATTTATGAATATTCAACATGACCTTTTCAGTTGGAATTTTCGCAAAACGACCGACAGCGTTAATGATTCTCAAATTCGCTTGATGTGGAACTAACCAATTTAAAGTTTCTTCTGTTACATCATTTCGTTCCATCACTTTGCTGACAACATCTGACATACTCGAAACAGCAGCTTTGAAAACTGGGCCACCATCTTGAAAAACGTAATGTTCATCAGCATCAACGGTTTCATGAGAAGCAGGACGAGCCGAACCACCAGCTTTCATATGTAAAAATTTACGACCGCTTCCATCACTTTTTAGAATGTGATCTTGAACACCAGTTCCATCTGTCGAAGGTTCTAACAGAACCGCTCCACCTCCATCACCAAAAATTACACAAGTTTTTCTGTCTTTATAATTGATAATCGACGACATTTTATCGACACCAACAACGATTACTTTTTTGTATTGTCCACTTTCTACGAACTTTGAAGCCGTTGTCAAAGCATATAAAAAACCTGAACATGCTGCATTCAAATCATATCCAAAAGCATTCACTAAACCGACCTTATCTGCAATGATATTTGCTGTTGCAGGAAACTGCATATCAGGCGTGGTCGTTGCACACAAAATGAAATCTATTTCTTCAGGCTTCGTATGTGTTTTTTCTAACAAACCTCGCACCGCTCTTTCTCCAATATACGACGAACCTTCACCTTCTTCTTTCAATATTCTACGTTCTTTGATACCTGTTCTTGATGAAATCCAAGCATCATTCGTATCAACCATTGTCTCTAAAATAGCATTGGTCAAACGATATTCAGGAACCCAACCATGTACTCCAGTTATTGCAGCTTGTACTTTAGACATAATTCATTTAGTGAATTCAAATGTAATATGATACGATTTGTATCAACTTACATTGTTTAGGTAATTTATAATAATTTCAAAATTTCTGCAAAAGTAGTTGAATCTTATAAAAATGTAGGAAAGTTTGTATGTTTTTGTGGGTTTTATGAAGCAAATATATCTGAAATGAATATAAAGTAGATTGATTTAGAATCACTATTCTAAACAAAGGAATGATAACAATAGACCGCTTCGATATATTATAAACCAGATATTTTAAACTTGTTTTAAAATTAGTATACAACGTTTTTAAGCTGTCTTTTTATCTCTGATTCGTTTCTATATTGTTGTATTTTAAATAATTGATTATAAGGTAAAGTTTTATCTAATATTGTCCAAAGTATTAATAATTGATTATCGACCTTTTGCATAGAAAATGTAAAATCATAAATACCTTGAAGTAAAGACGAAGGTTGTTCTACTTTTTGAAATACTATCTCAGACGAACTTGATATTCGATTTTTTATAACCTGAAACATACTATCTAAAAAAGGGATTTCTTTAATAATCAATTGTGATTGATATTTGTAAGTATCAAATAATGAATTACAACTTTGTACAATCTTTCCCGAAGTATTCATCAATATTAATTGATAAGGTAAATCGTAATTTTGTAATTTATATCGTTGTAAATCAATCATAGTCAATTATTTAGAAAAAAAATTATAGTAACATATAAATTAACGAAATAGATTATTGTTATGTTTTAATAATAATTGACAAAATAGATTTTTCGTATATAATGAATTACCAATTTTTTTCATATGAAAAAAATTGGTAATTTAATATTAACTATCTTTTTAACTTTCTAAACATTTCGGATGCTAAATTAGTAAATAACGCTTCTACGTTTTCACCTGTTTTAGCACTCGTCACCATATTATAAGGAACATCTAAAGAACCCGCAACTTGAGCAATTTGTTCTTCGGTGACTAAATCTTTCTTATTCCCAACAACTTTAATAGAAGCTTTTGGTGCTAATTTTTTCAAGTAATTAATATCACTTTCGATGTTTTGATACGTCAAAGGTCGAGTCAAATCAAATACATAAATAATACCATGAGCACCTAAAAAATAAGAGATTGGCACTTTATCTTGTGATACTTCACCAGCGACATCCCAAAGAAAAATTTCTACAACACCTTCGGGAAGTTGTACTTGTTTCTTATCTACTTTTACACCAATTGTTGTTAAGTAGCGTTCATCGAATTTACTTAATATGAATCGTTGGAATAAAGATGTTTTGCCAACACCAAAATTTCCAGTTAGTAACACTTTTGTTTTAAGCATAATTAGGCTTTTTTAATACCGTTTCGTAGTTTATTTATTGTAAAAATCATTCTCCTCCAAACTCAAAATCTTCAAATTTGTCTTTCAGACGTTCTGAAATTTCCGTTGTCACTGTACTGTCTATAATGTCAAAATCAATATCTTTAATTGATTCTGTTGCAAATTCATTAATTCTTGATGAAAGTTCGTTTTTTTCTTCTATCGAAATCGAACCGCTCATCACGATTGCCACATAATATTGATGAAAATTCTGAATATCGATTTTATAATTATCATAACTAATGGTATCCAAATCATCTTTCTGTGATAATGCATCTTTTGCAAATGCTTTAATCGCTGTCAACATTCCGACAATCATATCTTGATCAATAATTTCTGTCGGTGCATATTCACCAGCTAATAATCCTGAATGCTGTGTAACAAGAAAAACCTGATGAATCGTTGGTTTATCTGTATCTTGTAAGATAATTTCACTTGTATCCACGCCCATTAATCGAGCCTTGAATATTCGAAATAAGCCTTTTGAGGAAAAAGCATTTTTCAATTGACTATCAATTCTATCCTTTAAGGCTTGAAACTGTAAGCTGATAAATTTAGTAATCATCTGCCCCAAAACAGGATAGATTACATCTAACAATTGTTCCTTCGATTGTTCCAATTTAGATTCGACAATACCATTTACAGTTCCGCCAAATTCATTCGTAAAATTTTGGCGTAAATAGTCCATCTGCTTATCCATAATCGGACGCATTTTTTCTTCCAACTGCTCGGGTGTATCCAAAGTCTTTTCAATAACTTCGACTTTTTGCCTGTCCGATTGTAGCAAAATATTCCGTAATTGTTGTAATGCTTTTTCTTCCTGCGTCATTTGTGATTACAATTGATTGTCATTCAATTATTTACAAGATTGAAAGGTATTGATAATTCTTTGTTTTTCAAAATGTTGATTTGTTATTCGTGGCGAGTAGATAAATATAGTTGATAAGAATTATTTTTTTGTGTTGACATTGACCCAAAAATGATGAAGTTTTATATTTGGCGTGTTTTGTCGAGGATGACTTGAGATGTATTTATAATCTAATGATGTATTTTTCAAATGCTCTGATTCCTTCCAAATTAATCCAAACTTATCTTTTCCTTTTTTTGAAAGTTGTGTGATTTTTTTATTGATACTTGTTTTATGTTCTGCAAATGTTTTGGCTGTTACATAAGCTACAATCGCATTTTCAGGTAAAGGTTTACCAAGTTTAGGATGAGTATTACTTAATCCGTGTTCACATTTCTTAAAACGCTTTATAGCCGCACTATCTCCAGTAACATAATTACTTGTTGGAAGATATTTTGCTTCAATACAAAAGATATAATTACATAACTCATCATTGGATAAATATATACTTATATCAACCGTTCTTGCTTTTCTTTTATCCTTTTTTTGTGAAGCTTGATTAAAAAATACGAATCGTTTAGATGCTTTAAAACTTAGAAATTTTATTAATAATTCGGTATAATGGTCTTCATCAGAATCTTCTGTTACTTGCTCGAAAATCGTTGATTTAGGAAAAACAGGTAATAGTTTTTCAAGTTCACTAAGTAAAACCTGTACTTCGTTTTCATCAGAAGATGCACCTTCATTTATATTTTTTAGGGAAAAGTTCTTCATTTCTAATAACCGTTCTTTTTAAAGTCCATGTAAGTATCTCCAGCATCACGTAACGCAATAGAATTCAACCAATATCTACGAGCATTTGGTTTGATAAAATAAACGAAATCAAAACCATTTTCATGCTTATAATAACGAACAACTCGTGTAAATCGAACACCTGCGTTTTGTAAATCATCATAAATCAAAGTAGAAAAAATACTATCTGTTTCTTCTTTCTCATATTGATATCCTAAACTTTGCTTTTTACCAAAACCAATTCTATAAATTGTAGAATTTGGTGTTTGTGTTACTTTTCCGATTTGCCAGTTTTGTGTTTCCGTTTCGTAAATATCATTCATCGCTTCACAATACGTTTCTCCAAATCGCTTTAGTTGTTTATCTTTTTTTGTGATTGGTTGAAATAATATTTTAGCATCACCATCAGGTGCTTTTGCAAGATGTCGATAGTAATTTAAAACGTCATTTTGAATAAATTCTTCGGTTTTTGATAGTTTTAAATAATCTTTATTTCCGGGAAATGGTAAACTATCAATATCTCGTTTATTAATTTCTGTTTCAGTCATTATCATCGCACTTCCACTATTTACTAAGGTTTGCAATTGATATAACTTATTACATTTTTTTGAAAATAACTGATAAATATTTTCAAGTGTTTTTAATTGGTTTTTTGGAGCAGAAATTCCTACAAAATCTCTATTAAAATAAAGATATTGCTTTTTATAATTTTTAACTAAAGCCGTTGGAATACACTCATTACCAAGAACTTGGTCAAAGACAATAAAAGGCGGTTCATACATAAATGCGGAAGGTGAAGATTCAAACATATCTGTTTTTTCTCCATTTATATCAATAATAATATTTCCTTTTTCATCAACATCTATAATTTTATCTCCTTTATTAATGTAATCAAATTTAGTTTTCTTTGTTTTTCCACCTATTTTATATCCTGACCGATAAAGCCATTCTTTGTTTTGTTTACTTTTATTAGAAACAAACTCTTTCAAAGTTCTCAATAAACTCAACCGATAAATCAAATGAAACAATTGTCCGCCACCTAACAAATTTGTTTTCCAAACAAAGTGTTTTGCTTTATCAATTACTTTTTGAAAAGGTACTACATGACAATCATAAGTATCAATTTCAAAACGCATTTTTTGTTCGCTTTGAAATTGTCTTTTGACTACAATATGTTCAATTGGTTGATATTCCGATTTTTGATTATTAATGATTAACGATAAAACAGGCGTTCTTCCTTTCTTTTTATATGAAATACCTCTAATCGCTTTTTTAATAAATAATTCTTCTCTTAAATGTGTGAAATCATAAATTTTTTCAACGGTATAATCCGTAAAGATTTGAGTTCTATAATTATGATTGTTTTGTGATTTACTATATAAAAAAGAATTAGACGGAATAACCATACAAATCTTTTTACCAAAGTATAAAGCACTTTCCAAAAACATCAAAGACAACTTATTCCCAGGAACAGTTTTATTCAATAGTGTTTTAAATTCTTTAGCTGTAATTGTACCTTTTTTAGAAGGATTAAAAGGTGGATTTCCAATAATTAAATCAAAATATTTTTCCTTATTTTTCTTATTATTGTTTATCCAATCTTTGAAATTTGCTTCTTGAATATTACCTTCCGAAAGGTCTTTAAACTCAAGATTATTCCAAATTTCTTTAGGCGAAAGTCTATCTAAAAGCGTTGTGGTCAAACCAAAGATACTTACTAAAACAGCCGTTTCTTCAATATCAACTCCAAATATATTTTTTCCTAAAATACGCTTAGCCGTTTCACTATCAATTGGTTTTTCATTATTAATAAACCACCATTGTAACAAACGTTTGTAAGCAGCTACTAAAAAAACACCTGAACCACAAGCAGGATCAAGTATTTTAAAATCTTCATTGATAAATAAATTTGACTTATCCAAAGGCATTACTTCGTCAATCATCAAATTGACTAAATGAATTGGTGTATAAACTACACCTTTTTCACCTTCACCTGTAAAGTTTTCATAAATTGAACTAATTACTTCGGCAGGTAAAAATTTAAAATCATACTGTTTCCAAATAAAAAATTGTTGTGATGGAATATGAATATCAGCATTTAGAAATTGTGCAAGTGATTGTAAATCAATTGTTTGAATGATTTGTTTTTCTGTTTTGTTAAATTGGTCAAATATTTTCCCATTAAACTCTTTTGACAATTCATCAAGAATATCGAATATTTTATGACTTTCAATTACTTCTGCAAAAGAATTTGATTCAATATTATGCTTTTGATAAATTTCGTTTAAAGTGTGTTTTTTTTCATCAACTTTAATCTCTTCTAAGAACTTTACTAAAATAGAAATTATTAATAATTTATCAATTGTCTGTTTTGATAATTCGTGTTGAATGACTTCACTATGAATTTTCTTACGAGCTGCTAATAAATGACTTAATAAAAATTCATAAGGCGAACTATTACCTTCAATTCGACTTTTAAAGTCATCTTGTTCCCAAAAAAGACCACTTTGAAAAAGGTGTGTTGAATATTTAAACGCTTCGTATTTTGCTAAACTTTTCTCTACTAATAACAAATCTTTACTTTCTAAAGTAACATCATTATCACCGAGTTTAGCAGCTGGTTTTCGAGCATTGAGAATATCAAGTCGAGTTTGACTTCTTAATACATAAATTTCATTACGACCTGCACTCCATAAAGCAGCGTGTAATTGTTTGTGTAATTCACTATTAAAAAAGGTGTTTTCAACATCAAAAATACAAACAGAAGGTTCTGAATGATAAGGTTTTTCGACTTCATCATTTTTGTAAAAACGACGAAAAAAAACAGCAGAAGGTTGAACTGGAAATTTTTCACATTCTTTTAGGTACAACCATTCAACTTTGTTTTTTGCTTGACTTTTGTCATCACAAAAAACAAAACCATCTGTTTTTGTTGTATAACCTAATTGAGTAAGTGACATTTTGAGTGTAATTAATTTGGAAATTCTTTTTACAAATATATGGATTATATATTAAAAGATGTAAACATTTGTTTGATATAAAACAAAATGTTTACATCTTTTAATTTTTCCTTAAAACAACGTTCCCAACTTTGTCGGTGGAACAACACCAATATGTTCATAAGCCTTTGCAGTTGCTTCTCGACCTCTTGCCGTTCGTTGAATGTAACCTTCCATAATTAAAAACGGTTCGTGAACTTCTTCAATTGTTCCTGCTTCTTCTCCAACTGCGGTTGCAATCGTCGTCAAACCAACTGGACCACCTTTGAACTTATGAATGATTGCCGAAAGGATTCGATTATCCATTTCATCCAATCCACCTTCATCGACTTTCAGTGCTTCCAAACCATATTTAGCAATTTTAATATCAATCGTTCCATTACCTTTTACTTGTGCAAAATCTCGAATACGACGCAATAAAGAGTTGGCGATACGAGGTGTTCCACGACTTCTTCCTGCGATTTCAGCCGCTCCATCAGGCGTAATTGGAACACCCAAAATTCCTGAAGAACGAGTGATAATTTTCGTCAACGTTTCGACATCGTAATAATCCAAAAGGCATGTAATTCCGAATCTTGCACGCATCGGAGCAGTTAACAATCCCATTCGAGTTGTCGCACCAACGAGTGTAAATGGCTCAACACCAATCTGAATACTTCGTGCATTTGGTCCGGTATCAATCATAATATCAATATGATAATCTTCCATTGCAGAATACAAATATTCTTCAACGACATTATTCAAACGATGAATTTCGTCAATAAACAAAACATCGCCTTCATCCAAGTTTGTCAAAAGACCAGCCAAATCGCCTGGTTTTTCTAAAACTGGGCCAGAAGTCATTTTCATATCTGAGCCTAACTCATTCGCCACAATGTGCGATAAAGTCGTTTTTCCTAATCCTGGAGGACCATGTAACAAAACATGATCAAGTGCTTCTCCACGCATTTTTGCAGCTTGAATGAAGATACTTAGGTTTTCGACAATCTTTGGTTGTCCCGAAAAATCAGATAACATTTTCGGTCGCAATGCTTTATCGAATGTCTTTTCCTCTGGCGTAAAATTATTATCGGTTGCGTCTAAATTTGGATTCATATCTAATGTACTGCTAAGTTGTACTTGGCAGATTTATTTAATTTTATTGTAATTCAATACAAGTAATTTTCACGGTTTGTCCTGACATGCAAACATTCATTGCGTCAACTACTTCGTAATTAAACCGAATTTTCTGTCCATCTTCAAGTTTAAATGTATTTTCAGGATATTCCATAGGATTTAATCTACTTCCATCTTGTAGTACAATCATCATTTTACAACCATCTAAACCAGTCATATCCTTAGCCGTTCCTTCAGTAGAACAGGATGTTGATGTCTTTTTTGTAGAAGTACAAGCCGCAAACGTAACGATGATTGCACCTAAAAACATTATAATAAATGTAATTTTTTTCATTATTGATAATAATAATTTATATAAAAAAGGTAATCGAAATATCTAATATCTCCATCAGATTGACAAGATAATCATTTTAACGCCAATCGCATTTTTTTCAATACAGCTATTTTTTCAGGCGAAGCATTTGCTAACTTTTTCAAATGAGTATTTGCCTTATCATCGTTGCGTTTTTCTATGATTATACCAGAAACATAAGTCAAAATAACAATTCCAATTCCTACTAAAAACGCATTAAAAAAACCGATAAATAACGTTCCTACAATCATCAAAATTAAACCAAAAACAACGTAAAATCCCATTAATAAACCTGTCCACAAAGTGATAAACATCGTTTTATCGTTCTTCGTCATTTTCGTGGCTAATGATTTAAAATAACGTAATGGAAAGTGTAAGACAAAACCTAAAACCATTGCTAAAGGTGCTAATAATAAGATGACAAAGTTCGTTGGTTTTTCATAATTTATTAATGCTTTGTCGCTTATATTTACATTTTTCAATGCATTAAAATAAGCGTTTGCATCTATTTTTAAGTTGTCAAGTTTCGGTTTATTTTCTTTTGACAGTGTATTGATTTTATTCGCAATTTCCTTTTCATAATTTAATCGGTCGGGATTATTTGACATTATAAAATTCCCTTTTTCTTGAAAACCATTACGACCGATTTCAAGCATTTTTTCAGTAACCTCCTCGTTTTCAGCGGCTTCAATCAACACTATTTCTGACTCAATCGCTGATTTTAAATCACGATTTACCGATTCATATGCTTCCATAGCATCTTTTTCAAAATTCGACTGATAATCATTTATTCGTATTGGTTTACCAAAACTTAATATTACATCACTTCTTGCATCATCATGTCCGCTATAACTAACTCCAGTAGGAATAATATAAACGTCCGCACCTTTTTCCCATGCACTAAAAGCCATTCTTACCGTTCCTTTTTTCAATGGTCGCAATCGTTTTTCCTTTACACAATTTCCTTCTGGAAAAATCAAAACGGCTTTATTTTTCAATAATACCTTATCGACTCGTTCAAATGTTGTGACATTTCTTTTTGTATAATCTCCACCGTCACGAGGTCGATAAATTGGTATGATTTGAACCGTTGTAAATAACCAATCTAAAAATTTGTTACCAAAAATACTCGCTCGACCCAAGAAAAAACTTGTACGATAACCAATTAAAAAAACAGCAATCACCAAACCATCCATCAAAGCATTTGAATGATTTGAGGCTAAGAATATCGGTTTATCTTTTGGAATATTCTCTAAACCAATAACGTATATTCGTTTATAAAATAATTGCAAAAAAGTGCGAATAATCCTTCCTAAAATATGGTAAAGCATTCTTTAAATTTTATTTCAATGTTGTAAAAACGTAAAGCATAACAATTATCAAATTTAAATAATTTGATTATAATCTTTAACATTCTTAATGATAAATCAGATTAGCAATTGAATTTTGAAAAAACTATAACAAATACTTCAAAATTCACTCATAAATCTATTCTCCATTCTTCACGTCATTTTTCTGACAATAGTCATAACAAAAAACCTCATTCCTTTAGCAAATTATTTGTATTTTTGCACCAAATTTAAAACAACAAATCTAAACATAACTTGTCCCGACTTTTTGGGATAGATATTGTCAATATTCAACTTTGAAATTTCATTAATAAAATTACTTATAAAATATGGCGTCTAAGATTTATTATACACACACTGACGAAGCACCAGCTTTAGCTACAAAATCTCTTCTACCTATTGTTCAAGCATTTGCTAAGCAATGTGGCGTTGAAATGGGAATCAAAGATATTTCTCTTGCTGGTAGAATCCTTGCAAGTTTTCCTTCTTACTTAAAGCCAGAACAGCAAGTAGCTGATGCATTAGCGGAGTTAGGTGAATTAGTTAAGAAGCCAGAAGCAAACATTATTAAATTACCGAATATTTCGGCTTCGATTCCTCAATTGAAAAAAACAATTGAAGAGTTACAAGCCAATGGATTTGCGATTCCAAGTTATCCTGATGATCCAAGTAACGACGAAGAAAAAAGTGTAAAAGCTGCTTACGATAAGATAAAAGGAAGTGCTGTAAATCCTGTATTAAGAGAAGGAAATTCGGACAGAAGAGCTCCCAAACCTGTAAAGGCTTACGCTCGTCAAAATCCTCACTCAATGGGTAAATGGTCGGCAGATTCTGCTTCTCACGTATCGACAATGGGTGAAAATGATTTCGCATCTAACGAAAAGTCAGTAACAATTGCGAAAGCTGGAAATGTAAAAATTCAATTGGTAAACGCTGAAGGAACAACTGTTTTGAAAGAAGCTGTTCCTGTTTTGGAAGGCGAAATTATCGACGGAACATACATGAGCAAAAAAGCATTGTTGGCATTCTTTGAAGAACAAATCGCTGATGCAAAAGCTAAAGGTGTATTGTTCTCTTTACACATGAAAGCAACAATGATGAAGGTTTCTGATCCAATCATTTTTGGTCATGGTGTAAAAGTATTTTTCAAATCTGTTTTTGAAAAATTCGGAAACGAATTAGATGCAGCTGGTGTGAATGTCAATAACGGTTTTGGTAATTTATTATCAAACTTAGATAATCTTGATGCTGAAACTAAAGCAGCAGTTGAAGCTGAAATTGAAAAATGTTATGCAGAAGGGCCAGATTTAGCAATGGTTAATTCTGATAAAGGCATTACAAATTTACACGTACCAAGTGATGTTATCATTGATGCTTCGATGCCTGCAATGATTCGTACTTCGGGTTGTATGTGGAATAAAGATGGCAAAACACAAGATACAAAAGCTGTAATTCCAGATAGTTCTTACGCTGGTGTTTATCAAGCTGTAATTGAGTTCTGTAAAGAAAATGGTGCTTTTGATCCGACAACAATGGGAACTGTTCCTAACGTTGGTTTGATGGCTCAAAAAGCAGAGGAATATGGTTCACACGACAAAACTTTTGAAATCGCAGCAGCTGGAACGGTTCAAGTTGTTGATGATGCAGGAAATGTTGTGATGGAACACGAAGTAGAAGAAGGTGATATTTGGAGAATGTGTCAAGTGAAAGATTTACCGATTCAAGACTGGGTGAAGTTGGCAGTTAGTAGAGCAAGAGCGACGAATGTTCCTGCAATCTTCTGGTTGAATGAAGCAAGAGCTCACGATGCAGAATTAATCAAAAAAGTAAATGCTTACTTACCAAATCACGATACAACTGGTTTAGATATTAGAATTCTTTCTCCTGTTGAAGCGACTAAAGTTTCTATTCAGAGAATGAAAGATGGTGAAGACACGATTTCTGTTACAGGAAATGTATTGAGAGATTACAACACGGATTTATTCCCGATTCTTGAATTAGGAACAAGTGCAAAAATGTTATCTATCGTTCCTTTGATGAATGGTGGTGGATTGTTTGAAACTGGTGCTGGAGGTTCTGCTCCTAAGCACGTTCAACAATTCGAGAAAGAAAATCACTTACGTTGGGATTCTTTAGGTGAATTTTTGGCTTTAGCAGTTTCTTTAGAACACGAAGCAACGACAAATAATAATACAAAAGCACAAATCATTGCTGATGCTTTGGATAATGCAACGGTTGCTTTATTGCAAAATGGAAAATCTCCATCTCGTAAAGTAAATGAGTTGGACAATCGTGGAAGTCACTTCTATTTAGCGATGTATTGGGCAACAGAGTTAGTGAATCAAACTGATGATCTTGAATTACAAACTACATTTGCTCCGATTGCAGCTGCTTTAGCTAAAAACGAAGCGACAATTGTGGAAGAGTTAAATTCTGCTCAAGGTGT
>JBGCFH010000248.1:0-3092 GCA_045106825.1 Saprospiraceae bacterium
AGAAGTGGTAGGACACTCATCTGTATCCAAAATACCATCGTTGTCATCATCTAAATCTTCATCATCTGGAATACCGTCACCGTCTGTATCTATACAAGCAGTAGCATCAGCACTATTTTGACTTGCACCGACACCTTGACCTGTGCCTGCTACCGTAGGTACACCATTTACACCTGCTACATTACCAACCGTATTTCCTAAGTTAGTCGTGACTATACCGCCATTACCATCACTTAGCGTACCGCCTTGCGTTACACCATTATTAGCTTGACTAAAAATACCACTGCCTTCTAAATAATCTGGGCAACCGTCATTATCTGAATCTAAATCAATTGAATTAGGGATATTATCACCATCAGAATCATCATAACAAATAAAAATTGGTGTATTCAGAATTACTTCTGAATCAGGAGCAGAAAATCCTATATTTTGGAAAGAATATCCTGGTGTACCATCACGTTTACGAACTTCGAAATTAAAACTATTCGTTGTTAATAATTTTGTTCTAATCCAATTTAACTGTTGTAAAGGTGTATCATCAGCCATAAGACCTTGTGCCGTTAACTGACCACCCGTATTTGTTACGGTAAGGTTTGAGCCTGATGCTAATTGATATAACTCAAGATCTGCTGTATTAAATCTTAACTGTTCTGCTGAACCTGAAATACCATCTATATCCTGCCAAGTGATATCCATTGGCAATGAAAAAGGTGTTGTTGTTCCTGTTTCGTAAAAATTCATTTGAAACTCAGGATATGCACCTATATTTGATCCTGTCAAATATATCATTGCTACTGGATCATTAAGTATGATTTCTAAGTTAGATGGACTTGGATTTGATATAACTACTAACTCCATATCAAATGTAGTTCCATTAAAAGTTCCAACAGAAGAATACATGACTTTATCACCTACTTCGTTATAAGAGCCACCATCTATAAATGTTTTATTAGTGAAATCTAAAGAAGATATAGTTGGTTGTGATGTACACTCGTCTGTATCTAAAATTCCATCATTATCATCATCTAAATCGTCTAAATTTGAGATACCATCACCATCTGTATCAATACAGCCAGCAAAAGTTGCACAATCGCCATCTGCACAATCGACATTTCCATCTCCATCATCATCGATGCCATTATTACATATTTCATTTGGATTAGCACAGATATCTTGATTATCTACTAAGCCATCTCCATCATTATCAATACCATCTCCACAAATTTCAGGACTTGAAGGTGTACCACAAGCTACAGGGTATTGGCAATCTTCCACAACGAAGGCTTGATAGATCTTATAGTTTGCAAAAACACCTACTAAAGATCCTGCGGTAATTCTGATTCTATCAAACGGTTGACAGAAGTTTCCAGCGATGTTTTGAGCATTCCCTATTCCTAATAAATTTATTAGACTTCCACCTGAGATGGATTCTTGTTGTGTATTACCAAGATAAGTTGTCAATGTTACAGAGTTAAACAATCCTGAAATGCCACCATTTACATTTGCTATAAAACCTGCTCTTGTTCCTGACGGAAAAATTTGACCAAGGTCAACATCAATGTATCCTGAAGCAAAAGCACCAATCGTGATACCGATAGAGCTATAATTATTTACGTCTGTATCAATTAAATTACTTGCATTACTTACAGAACATCCAAAGCAAAGACCAGAGATACCTGAAGCATTCAATGATGCTCCTTCAGCAGTTGTTTGTGCTACTGCGTCACAAGTTATCGGAATACAAGAAGTTTCAACGGTTACAATCGGTCTGGCTTCTGAATAACAGCTTGAACCAGCTACGGTCGTTTTGAATGCTACATAATAAGTATTACCCAAAGTAGCTGCTGTTATTGCTGTACCTGTTATTTCATTGGCATCACTTACTGGAAGTGCATTATGAAAAGACAAGGTTGAGCCCGAAGGCGGTGTACTTACTGCTGAGTTCAAATCTACCGTTGTCGTTGGACAGTTATTCGTAAGAATACGAATAGGTGTGCCTTCACTGAAACAGTTTGAACCAAAGTTATAATAGCCATAGTACAGCCCTGGTGCTACTGCATTCGGTGTACTGACTAAGGAAGATGAAGCTGTAGCTCCTGTACGCCACTCAAACGTAGCTCCTGCTGGAACAGTCGTTGGTTCGTGCGTAGTTAAATCTGTTGTTGTTTGTGCATAAGATATGATACCGCACAGACAAAAGAAAACAATACATAGCCACTTTTTAAAGTGAAAATTATACATATATAAAAATTTTATTTTTTTTTCAAAAAAAATCAGTAGTTATCGGTTTCGCTTTTACCAAAAATTGGATTTTTTTGTCCTAAAAATCAAAAGCATTGATTTTCAATCAATCAAATCTCTTAGCCTATACACTTAATAATAAGCGTATGTTTTTCCAACAAGCAACGGTGATTTTTAGTAAAAGAAAATGATGTTTATTTTTTACAAAATCACCCTTGAAAAAAAATATTAATTTTGAATTAAAATAGGTCCATCTCCTCCACATGTAGGAGGAGCATAAGGATCTGTTCCATCTATAACCTCCTGACCATTATTCACGCCATCGCCATCACAATCCGCTGCTTGCCACAGGGGATTAGCCGCATGAAAACCCGTATATCCTGCTGCTTGTGCAGGTAAACAAGGGTCGTTTTGAGTTCCTGGTTCGTTTACATCTGTGATACCATCACCATCTGTATCTACTAAACCCGACGCCCGAGCAGAAACCCCGTCAATAAAAACATAATCATTTACATTTGTACCTCTATAAACAATAGAAAGTTTATAAGTAGTTCTACTATCAGTAATTCCAGCATTGGCGGTCGAAAATGTAACGCTTCTTTTCTCCCATGTGCCTGGCGTACCTCCTGTTGCAAAAAGATTAGGTATCTCGGCTAGTAGAATGTAGCTGAAATTAAACTCATTTAATGTAATTTCAAGGTCAACAGTGGGACTAGGGAAGCCTGGTGTAAGATCAGTAGTATCAGTATTTCTATTATACTCTGTATAATAAAACTCTATGGTTATGGAGTCTGGTAATGAGGTGTCGTCTGTTGATGTGTCAAAAAACCTTACGTTCTGAAACAATCCGT
>JBGCFH010000249.1:0-6928 GCA_045106825.1 Saprospiraceae bacterium
AAAAACGAAAATATTACGTTTTGCCTTGCAAAACAATCATCTCACGCAGATTTTGCAGATTCACGCAGATTTTTCATTAACAAAATCATTTTTTTTATCAAAAAAAATCTGCGTGAATCTGCGTGAATCTGCGTGAATCTGCGTGAAAAAAGCATTTTGCGAAGCAAAATTTAGCAATTGTGATTTCTATTTTACGTTTCAGCGAAACGTAAATGTAGATGTACAAATAATTAGAAAACTTAGATAAGTTGGACAATTAAGTCCGTTATTCTTGATTTAAAATTTTGGTTACTATTCAGTAATTAAGTATTTCCCACGGAGTATCACTGAGTTTTTTCACAGAGTTGTACAGAGTACATAATTTACGTTATGTAACTCCGTGAAAACCGCTGTGACGGTGGCAACAGTTAAAATACAATAATGCTGAGTAGTTATAAATTTTGTAAAAACAAGTTTCATATTTGCAAAAATTTGAACCGAAAATTTATAAGGAATGGTATATTTATAAATTACGTTTTATGACATCGTGATTTTTTGTAAAAAAGTAATATTAAAACAGTATGTCACAATAGATTGGCAGAAAAACTTGAATTGCAACCGTTTTGAAGGAGTTGTATCAAAATCCCAAAATTATTATAAATAGTATTTATTTTTATTTGTAATCTATTGATTTTAAGTTTTTTAAAGTTTAAAACTTTAGTGAACTCGTTCTTTTTTCTGGCTTTTGATACAACCTCTTACCGTTTTTTAATGTATCAAAAAACTAAATTTTTTCAGTTTCTAACTCAGCGATTTGCTTATTGACTTTATCTACTAAAGCTTGTTTGTAAGCCACTAATTTTTGATGTAAATCATCATCAGAAGTTCCCAAGATTTCTGCTGCTAATAATCCGGCATTTTTAGCCGAGTTTAATGCAACAGTAGCTACAGGAACGCCTCCTGGCATTTGTAAAATAGATAAGATAGAATCCCAACCATCAATGGAGTTACTTGACTTTACAGGAACACCAATGACTGGTAAGGTTGTCAACGAAGCAATCATTCCAGGCAAATGTGCTGCACCTCCAGCGCCAGCAATAATGACTTTCAAACCTCGGGAATATGCCGATTGTCCATATTCTACCATACGCAAAGGCGTACGATGTGCGGATACAACAGTTACTTCATATTCAATTCCAAATTCATTCATTATATCTACGGCAGCTTGCATTACAGGTAAATCTGATTTACTGCCCATTATTATTCCTACTTTCATAATTTTAATATTTTTGATAAAAAATTAATTAAGATGATTAAGATATTGGTTCTTTTCAACTATTTCAGGCTTATAACGCAATATAATTGTATCATCTTCAGGTAATTGCTTATCATCGTTTATTGAATTATCCAACATTATCATATAAGCATAACGTGGATTTCCATAAAATTTTTGAGCAATAGATTCAGGGTAATCACCTTTTTGTATAAGGTAATTAAATGTTGAATCGGGTGTTATCATTTGTCGTAATAAATCATAATGAATATCCAATTCAGCTTCTCGAAATGCTAATAAAGTTGCTGTGTTTTTTTCAGTCAATTGAGCTTTGGGTTGCCTCCCAAACCAACAATGAGAGATAGATAATAATAGCAAACTACCAAACAACAAAGTCTTTAAGTTTCGATTAGAAGTCAAAACCCGTTTTTCTCTTGCTCGTGCTTCCGCTACTTGTCCCAAAAGAATACTTCTTTCTTTTATGAAGTCATTATCTAACTTTTTTGTAAAATCGTTTTTGGCCATAAATTTATTATTGAACTATTCTTGTTGCAATAATAATGACTTTTTTTGAGGTTGATGGAATGAAGTGTTAAGAAATTAATTTTTGAAGTTAATCTGTTTTTCAGAAGTTACTCAAAAAAGCAGTTTTAGACTTTAAAAAATATTTTGTTAAATTTATATTTGTTTGTCCCAATTTCTTAAAGGACAATTATTAAATCAAAAATCAAATTATGAAAAATACATTATTACTTTTTTTAATGTTAATGCTAACATTGCCAACATTCTCACAAGAAACGAAAACTGATGACGTACAAATCAAAAATGTTATTGACCAACTATTTGATGGAATGCGAGAAACCGACAGCACCAAAATTCGTGCAGTTGTTTATCCTAACGCAACACTCAAAACGATTTCTACCAATAAAAAAGGAAAATCCAAAATAAATACAGGTTCAATGGAGCAATTTATAGCAAGTGTTGGTTCTGAACATGATGGTGTTTATGATGAAAAAATATGGAGTTATGATATCAAGGTTGATGGAAATATGGCAACAGCTTGGACAGAATATACATTTTATGTAGATAAAAAATTGCTGCATTGTGGTGTTAATGCTTTTGAATTATTCAAATCGGATGAAGGTTGGAAAATCATTGGTATTACAGACACAAGGCGTAAAAACAACTGCAAAGCTGAACCAATTTATGCGATTGATGAAATGATGAATAACTGGCATAGAGCGGCAACAGTTGCTGATGAAGATGTCTTTTTTGGAAGTATGACAGAAGACTGTATTTATATCGGAACAGATAAAACAGAACGCTGGCTTCGTGATGAGTTAAAGGCTTGGTCAGCAAAGTATTTTAAGCGTGATCAAGCTTGGGATTTTAAAACAATTGAACGCCAAATTCATGTATCAGATGATGATAATTTAGCTTGGTTCAACGAAACTTTAGACACTTGGATGGGCGTTTGTCGTAGTTCGGGCGTTGTCGCTTTAGTTAATGGCGAATGGAAATTAAAGCATTATCATTTGTCGATTACTGTTCCGAATGATGTGGTGAAGGATTTTTTGGAATTAGTAGAAAAGTATGAAACGGAAGATAAAGATTAAAATAGACAACAGTTGATAGATACTTTGCTTGATGAAATAAATTGATTCTTTGTTTTTTATGGAATTAATTTGAACTCAAATAGTTGTCTTTAGCTGCTGCTTTTTCAACGATTTATACGGCAGCTAAAGATAGCCGTTACGTAAAAACTCAAAAAATAAAATGCAAAAAATCGTAGTAATAATACTAATACTCAACTCACTAATTGCTTGTAAACCAACACAAATTGTTGTCGAAAAAGAAAAAGCATCATTAGAAACATATAAAAATATCGTTTGGTATTTACAAGATGTCGATAATCTATTTAGTCCATTTTCATTAATGATAAATGAAGACAATAATGGAAATATTATGATAAATGGTCATGATGGTTGTAATAGTTATACGATGGAAGTAGAAACTTTTGAGAATGATAGCATTGAAATAAAGAATGGAATGACAACTTTAGTTGCTTGTTCTGGTCGACAATTTTATACCTCAAACTTAGCTCTTTGTAACTATTTTGAAATGACAGGAAATCAATTACGATTGTACGGAAATGGAAAAGAGTTTTATTTTAAGTCAAAATTAAATGCTCCAATTAATACTCATGTTACCAAAGGAAAATGGCAATTATCCGATTATTCTAAAAAAAATGATTTCAAAATATTAGAACAAAACGACTTATTGCCAATATTAGAAATCAAAAATAATCGGACATATAACTTAACTTCTGGCTGTACAGACAATGAAACTTTAAATCGAAAACAATGTCAAAAATCTGCTGGATATTTTAATGTTGGACAACATGAAGTTTTATTTTATGAAGTGACACTTAGATATATTAAAAATCTGAAAAACAATGAAGAACAACAAGTCATGAAAAATATCTTACAATCCAAAACTTTTGAGATGGAGAACGAGAAGTTGATTCTAAAAAAAGGAAGAACGAAATTGATATTTATCCGAATAGATTAAGAAACTCTTATTTTGTTATTTTCTTAACAATCGTTGAACCTATTTTTGCGTTAGAACCGTTGAAAAAACTAAGGTTTAGTGAGTTACGGATTACGAGTTGCGAGTTTTGACAAATTGACAATAGTTTGTAGATTTTATAAGATTAGGTTTTTAATTTACCATCTGTCGTTATAACAATCAAACCTCGCAACTCGAAACCCGTAACCCGAAACAACAACAAACTATGAAAGTATTATCAAAAGCAATTTTTATTATTGCAATATTAATCGCAACATCATCACTCAGTTTTGGACAACGTTCATTTGTCTTAAAAGGACAAATTATGGATGGTGGAATGGACGAACCCTTAATGGCTGCTGCCGTTTCTATCAAAGGAAAACCTGTCGGAACAGCGACTGATTTTAATGGAAAATTTAAATTTGAAATATTAAAAGAACATTGGGAAGACACGATTGTCGTGTCAATGTTAGGCTTTATGCCTTATAAACTATCAGTTGCGGATGCTCAAAAGTTACCGAATAAAAACTTAGAAATAACATTGCAAGAAACTGCTTTTCAGTTAGATATGGCAGAAATTGGAGCGCCAATTATTTTGAAAAATATCTTTTTTGATTTTAATAAACATCAATTATTGCCGACTTCATTTCCAGAATTAGAAAAGTTGTATAACTATCTGCAAAAAAATGAAACGGTTGTTATCGAAATTTCTGGTCATACAGATAGTATCGGAACGGATGTATATAACGCTGCACTGAGTGAAGCCCGAGCGAGTTCTGTGATGGCTTATTTGGAAGAAAAAGGAATTGACCAAACTCGAATGGTAGCAAAAGGTTATGGAAAAGCTCGACCGGTTGTATCAAATGACACAGAAAAAGGACAAGCAATGAATCGACGTGTTGAGTTTACGGTGATTTCAAAAGGTAAAATCGTGAATACCTCACAAATGCCAGATACAACTCGCAAAAAAGAAGAACCGAGACTTGAAGCTCCAAAAATTGAAAACGATGATATAATTGTATTAACACCTCCAACGATTGAAATTGAAAATCAGACAGATAATATTGAAGGTGATGAAAACGAAATAGAAATCCCTGTTATCACAATTATTGATGATGAATCCGAAAAATCAGAAAGTATAAAAGCAATTGCAGCAGAGTATTCTGTTAACGAAGGTTTTAACGGTGCAATTATGGTATTTCAAGATGGAGAGATATTGTATAAAGATGGTGTTGGTTTTGCAAATTTGAGTGCAACTCGACCAAATACATTGACAACACAGTTTTATCTTGGTGAGTTGTCTGAACAATTTACAACAGCATTAATCCTAAAAGCCGTAAAATCAAATAAGTTGGATTTAGAAGTGCCAATCAAAAATTACTTAGGCGATTTGCCAAAAATCATTGGCGAACGAGTAACGATTTTGCAATTGATTACACATACTTCGGGACTTTGTAAAACCAGTGATTTGAACAGTTTGGATTTGTGTTTTGTACCAAATGCAAGTCAAAATTATAGTGAAATCAATTTTGTTCTTTTGGGTGAAATATTGGAAAACATTCATAAAGAAAATTTTAGTGATATTATTGAAAAGCAAATTATTAATCCATTAGGATTGAAAAATACAATCGTTCATGAACCGATGCAAACCGTGAAAGGATTGGCAAAAGGTTATCGTAAAGATGGCGGAAAATTGGAAGAAGTTGTAGCCGAAATGGATAATCAAGCGATTGCCGCAAATGGTATTATTACAACCGTTACAGACTTGTTTCTTTGGCAAAAAGCTTTGAAAAATAACGAATGGTTTTCTGGTGATTTGCAAGTCTTAATGGAAGCAAAAGTCGTTGCAAACCAAACTTTTGCAGGTGAAGTTGTACAAGTGGTGATGGGCGATAAAGTATTAGAAGTGATTTTGGCGAAAGCCACAATAAATGGACATCAAACTTTGATTTTGAAAACACCTTCTAATAAGTCCGTTATCGTTATCGCTTCTAATATCGAAACTGCAAACTTACAACCGTTGTATCGTGATATTTTGAAAGTATTATTTTTATAAAATAAAACGTAATTTCAATAGACTTTATTCTAAAATGGTTTCGTAATGAATGGGAATTTAGATTTTATTGCTAATCGAGGCGGCAAAAACGGAATGTAGCCTTGCTACATGAGTATTTTGCTAACGAAGAGTAGCGATAAAAGATAATTCAGCTTCATACGAAATTATTTAGAATAAAGTCTAATTATTCTAATTATTCAAGATTACAGTTAATAATAGCTGCATACTTGTTTTTATCATACTGTGTGCAGCTTTATTTATTAGTTGCTTTTTTCTGATTTTACATCATTTAATGACTGCTTTACAGACCGATGTGAAATTTGACTTACGAAATTTTTTAACTTTATAAGTCTCTTGATTACCAGGTGTTTAAAACTATAAAGTTTCAAATATTTTATAGTTTATTCTATTTTTAATCAACCTAAAAATATTCAAGTCCACAAAAAATAAAATCAAATGGTAAGAATTCAACAAACATCAACCTACATTATTTTGTTAATAACTATCTTTACAATCATTAGTTGCAAACAAGAAACGAACGATAAAAATATGTCAAACATACAGCCGCCAGTGGCGAAGAAATTAGAACGATTAGATACAATAAATGACGTAATTCTAAAAGACGATTATTACTGGCTTAGAGAACGAGAAAGCGAGGAAGTGTTAGATTATCTAAAAGCAGAGAATAAATACACCGACGCAATGACGGAACACTTGAAGCCGCTTCAAGAGGAATTGTATAAAGAAATGGTCGCTCGTATCAATGAAGATGATGCGTCTGTTCCTGTCAAAAAAGGCGATTATTTCTATTATTCTCGAATGGAAAAAGGGAAAAACTATTCGATTAATTGCCGTAAAAAAGGTTCGCTTGATGCGAAAGAGGAAATCATTTTAGATGAAAATGTATTGGGAGAAGGCAAAAAATATTTTAGTGTTGGAGCGTTGGAAATGAGTGAAGACCACAAATTGATGGCGTATGCGATTGATGTAAATGGTTCGGAACAATACGATATTTATATTAAGAATTTAGAAACTGGAGAATTACTTGCTGA
>JBGCFH010000025.1:0-2064 GCA_045106825.1 Saprospiraceae bacterium
TCCAATTGTTCGGGTTGCAAGTGCATTCGTTGGCGTTCGAGTTCCATTTCAAAATCTCGGAAAAACATATTGTAAGATGGAATTTCGGGATAAATCGGATCGTGAATCCGTTCCGCCAATCGCTTCAAAGCATAGTGAACAGCCGTTCCATAACTCGCCGCTTCGCTACTCGTATAAGGCACTTTCAACACATTTTGATAATAAAAACTCAACGGACATTCCAAATATCGACACAATGCAGTTGCCGACATCACAAAGTCTTCCAACAAACCATCAGCTTCCGCCTTAGAAAGCGGTGCAATACTCGGTTTCGAGCTTTCGGAAACCATCAATAATTGTGCTTCTAAAATGACTTCGTTGCTTAGTTTTTTATCTGTTATTTTCAAGTCTTTCGACAAAATTTCGTCGATGAACTGTGTTTTAGATTGCTTTTTACCATCAGCATTTTCCTTTCCATAAGAGATTTGAAGCGACGTTTTTGCTCGTGTCATGCCGACATAAAACAAACGTCTTGCCGCTTCCATTTCATCTTCTGCACCCGAAAGCGTCAACGTATCTGGCAAACTAAAACCACGATTTCGATTGCCTTTTGGTTGCCAATTATCAACGATACAATCCAATAGAAATACGTATTCAAATTCCAAACCTTTACTGCTGTGTGCCGTCAATAAATTCACGCCATCTTCTGCAAAAAACGGCTTTTGTAAATACATCGGAATATAATTTTTTTCCATCAATCCGATAATATTTAACAACTGCTTGACCGTAATTTTTGGATTTTTTGCCGTTTCTCGCTGGACGAAATTAAACAAGGTTGATAACACTTGCATCAACCAAATTTTATCGCTGCTTTCTGCCACAAATTTCAATAAACCGCTACGGTTTATAATGCGTTCAAAAATCGTTGGTAAACGCAAATTATGTTGGTCACGAATGAGTTCTACCAATAAGTTGTGAATGTTTTTGAGTTTGTCCGCAGATTCTATTTTTAATACTTTTAGTCGTTCGGTTTGACCAATAAATTGACGCCATTTTAAGATAACATCATATTCCTTTTCTCGGATTTTTCGACTCGTATCATTCGCCATAAAAACCGTCATTTTGGACAAATCTTGAGCAGAAATTCCAAAAAAATCAAAGTGCAACAATTTAAACAATTGCATTTCCGCACTGTACGGTTTTTCAAATTCTCGATAGAAATATTTTAGAATCGCCAAGATGTTTTGTGTAAACGTCAAATCCAAAATATTTACTCGACGTTTTGTTTCGTAAGCAATGTCTTTGCGTTCTAATAATTTGATGAGATTTTCGGCTTGTTTGTGCTTTCTATAAATGACGGCGATTTCAGACAAAGGCACTTTTTTAGCTTTCAATTCTTCGATTTTTTGAGCAATTGCAGCCGTTTCATGTACCGAATTGTGATAAGCAATAATCGTCGGTTTGACGTTTAGATTTTTGACTTTATCGTTCGCAGCATCTAACTTTTTTTCAATTTTCGCACCACCGATTTGGTTTACCAAACGCAGGTTATTATTATCAATCAAGGATTTTGCCGTGTCCAGAATCGGTTGTGTCGAACGATAATTCTTATCCAAAACAACGACTTCAATCTCTTTCTCATACAAGTCATGAAAACCCAAAATATTCTTCACTCTCGCACCTTGAAACTCAAAAATAGATTGGTCGTCATCACCAACGACAAAGACATTTGGCTTGTCCCAATAATCGGTTAACATATTCAAAATTGCATTCTGAATACCATTTGTATCCTGAAATTCATCGACCAAAATATACATATATCGTTCTTGATACGAACGCAATAAATATTCATTTTCTCGAAAAACCTTAGCGACCCAAAGCAACATATCACTAAAATCATAACGTTTGGCTTTCGCCAATGCAGCTTGATATTTTGGAAATAACTCGACGGCTAAACGCAATTTCTCCATGCGTTTCTGCTCGTCTTTTACCTTACCTTCTTTCGGATCACCTTTTTTGTGATGCTTGTATTTTCGTTTGTAAACAAAGTCTTCTTTGTACGGCAAATCCTCCAAATATTCTCTA
>JBGCFH010000250.1:0-4585 GCA_045106825.1 Saprospiraceae bacterium
TTGAATTCGTTTTTTGTGTTGATGTGTTGATGTGTTGATGTGTTGATGTTATACCAACGTCAGCACATCAACACGTCAACACAAAAAACAATCTTGATAGATTTCAAATTTTTATTATTTCACTGGATTTTTCAAAGAACCAAACTTTATTGAAAAATAAAACAAATTTGTTCTGTGTCTTATTGAAAGGGTTCTAAAAATTTAGCAAATATAGTTTTCGAGTATCCTTACAAAACATCAGTTTTATCATATACACAAGTTTTAATAATTTCTTCATAATAATCTTCATAAAAATGAATGATATTATTAATATCAAATTGTTTTGCTTGTGCTAAAGCATTGATTTTAAATTGTTGTAATGTTGTTTCATCTTTAAGAATTTCGTAGGCATAATTTGCCATTTCTTCAACATTTCCTAAATCACTTAAATAACCAGTTTTGCCATGAATATTGACTTCAGGTAAACCACCTACATTTGACGAAATCACAGGAACTTCACAAGCCATTGCCTCTAATGCTGCTAAGCCAAAACTTTCGCTTCCAGAAGGCATAAGAAATAAGTCCGCAATTGCTAAGAGTTCTTCAACCGCATCTTGTTTTCCTAAGAATCGGACTTCATGACACAAACCTATTTCTCGGCATAATAACTCAGCATTATATCTTTCGGGACCATCACCAACTAAGATTAATTTACATGGCATTTTCTGATACACTTTCTCAAAAATGCGGACGACATCACCAACTCGTTTTACTTTCCTAAAGTTAGAAACGTGTGCTAATATACGTTCACCGTTTGGTGCGATTGCTTTCTTAAAATGATCCTTATTGATTGGTTTAAATCGTTCAAAATCAATAAAGTTATGAATGACTCGGATATCTTTATTTGTTTCAAAAACGCTTTGAGTTTCCATTTTTAAATAATGTGAAACAGCCGTAACACCATCAGATTTATCAATGCCGAATTTTACAACCGGTTTGAAGGCTGCGTTTTTACCAACCAAAGTAATATCTGTGCCGTGAAGTGTTGTAATAACAGGAATATAAATACCTTGTGTTAATAAAATTTTCTTTGCCAAATAAGCAACAGTCGCATGAGGAATAGCATAATGAACATGTAATAAATCTAATTTTTCATATTTGATAACATCCACTAACTTACTCGTCAAAGCAGTATCATAAGGTGCATATTCAAATAAAGGATAATCAGAAGCATTGACTTCATGATAAAATAAGTTCTCGTGAAAGTGTTGTAATCGAGCAGGTTGACGATAAGTGATGAAGTGTACTTTATGCCCTCGTTTTGCTAATCCTTTTCCTAATTCTGTTGCGACAACTCCGCTTCCGCCATAAGTTGGATAACAGACAATACCAATTTTCATAATGTGAATATCCTTTTTATAACGATTAAATAATAAAAGCAATTTCTATCAGATGATGAAATTGTTGTTTAAACGTTATTTTGTTTGCGTTTTAATATTGGTGTGAATAGTATATTTGTACACCTATTTCATGTTAGACTGAATGTATTACAAATAAAAGGGATTAATTGTTTTAAGAAATAATGTATTCAGGCTTTTAAGGTTTTTTGACAAAAAACGGTGTAGTCCCCAAAGGAACTACACCGTGTATCATTAATTATTTAAAACTTCAAGTATTATTTGACGACTACAAAACGCTTCGTAAGGATTTGACCATCAGCGATAATTTGCATAAAGTAAACACCTTCTGTTATGTTCGATAAATCGAAACGCATTTCTTCCGTAGTTGTATTACCAGCATTACGAGTTTCTAATACACGACCTGTAACATCAGCAATTCGTACTGTTAAATCAACAGATTGATCGAATGTGATATTCAATTGAGCATAGTCTTTAGCAGGATTTGGAGAAATATTCAAACCTGTTAAACCCTCAATATTATCAGTGTTAGATAAGTATAATGTCTCAACGGTTACCGTTACAGTACCCATACAGCCATTAGCATCAGTTACAACGATAGTGTAATCTCCAGCTGCCAAGCCATTAGCATAATCATCTGTTACACCGTTATCCCAAGCATAAGTGTAAGGAGCAACACCTCCTGTTACAGTTACAGTTGCAGCACCATCAGAAGTTCCATCACCAAATGTAGGATTTACAAAAGTAGATAAGTTTAAAGCAGTCGCACATAATGTAGTGATAGTAAAAGAATCCGTTGTCGTACACGTTGTTGTTCCTACATGTGTTACAGAAACAGTATAAGTACCTACTGTTAAACCAGAAATACTATTACCAGTTGAGCCATCAGACCAAAGATAAGTATAGTTACCAAAACCTGCAGTAGGATTTAAAACGATTGATCCATCAGCAGTATTAGCCGCTGTTTCATCTGTTACGATTTCATTAAAGACCATATCAACACAAGGCCCTTCAAAGACACCAAAATTATCAATACCTAAGCCTTCATTGCCGTTTGTAGCATCACTTGATACCACGAAACGGAAACGAGTTTCAGCAGTAG
The DNA here is from genome assembly GCA_045106825.1 of Saprospiraceae bacterium. GTDB lineage: Bacteria > Bacteroidota > Bacteroidia > Chitinophagales > Saprospiraceae > CAWVWD01. The sequence goes on from JBGCFH010000250.1 coordinate 2,500, forward strand.
TAAAACCAAAAGTAGATAAGTCGATAATCGCATCAAGCCATCCGCCTGAACTTTCAGATCCTGTACCAGACCAAGCCCAACCAATATTGTTATTTGGTACATCATTATTATACCAATTTTGACCAGATAAGTCGTTTACTCCTAACTTAGTCCAAGGGCCGCCACTAACAGAATATTCTAACCAAGCACCATCATTATCATCTTCAAGATCCCAATTGATAGAGAAACGTAATAATGACGAAGTCATACCTGATAAATCAAAACAAGGAGAGTATAAATAAGACATTTGGTTATCAGAATAATTACCTGAAAGATTCGTAACAAAAGCTTCATTACCACCACCAGCACTTGAGATAGTTGTCCCCATAGGTACACCGTGTTCCCAATCACCTTCTGCATACCAATATCCATCCGTTCCTTCAAACTCTTCACTATATTCTGTATTAATATTCAATTGATTATAAGCCATTGCCGTCATCATATCATTAGTCGGTACTTCATCCATTGCCAAAGATGTGTTAGCTGTAATATCATAATGCCCTAAAGCAGACATGTCTAATAATACCGTAACTGAATCTGTTCCACCATCACCTGAAATTGGGCCGGGAACAGTAGTACCGACAGGTGCACCTCCGTTTACAGAAACAAAAACAGGAACATTCGTTTGGGTATTAAACCCACGATTTCTAATTTCAATTGTGATTGGTGTAACACCTAAACCGCAACCATTGCCTGGTGTAGTTATATTCGTAACAGCAGCATCATGTGCCAGTACATTTTGAACTCTAACTCCATCTATTGCAATATCTGATCCCCATGTATTACCTGGTCCTGCAGTTGCAATAAAACGAACTCTCATAATTGAATTAGCAGCAGCAGGAACTGGAATATAAGCCTCTAAATAAGGATCCGTCTCCGAACTTTGAGTACCTCCCATTGATTCCCAAATTGTTTGCCAAACACCAGAACCAAATATTTCATATTCAACTCTCAACATAGCAGAATCATTACCATACATATGATAATTGAAATATAGTGATGGAGCATCTGCTAAGTTTGCTGTATTGATAGGTGGCGACATCAAAATAGCCTCATGACCTGCCATAACTGGTGCAGAAGATTCGATATAAGCATAATACATCCCATCATGAGCGCCTGAAGGCCCAGTATTTGGCGTTCCTGTAGAACCTGTACCGATTGACCAGTCAAAATCATCCGTAGGAGAAGCTATTTGTTCCCAACAAGGATTCAATGAGCCTGCATCTTCAAAGTCTGTCGTATCTGGTGCCATTACAGCTGCACAAGCAGCCGAAGGTAACGCATCAATTTTAATATCATCTAATACAAGATCATTGTATGTAGGATTACCTGTTGCTGTTTGTCTAATACCATTAAAACGAATTTGAACTAAATCGTTATTTGCTCCATAAGTAAAATTAGCTAAATCATACAATTTAAATTGCCAATCCGGTTCATCTTGATTGATAGTCGTTATCAAATTCCAGCCACCTGCTCCATTAGAAGCTTCTACCACTAAGGTATTTTGAGCAGAGTTTATATTTAAAGAAGCATCACTCCATAACCAGAAAGATAAAGCCGCAGTAGGAATGCCTGAAATATTAACTTCAGGCATTGTTAAGTATTTTGGTGTTGCTGTTGAACTCATATCTAACCAAACAAAGGTTGATCCATCAGGTGTATTTGAAGCAACAGGTGTCGTTCCAAAAGCATAAGGAGCTCCTGTTGTTTTCCATTGGTTGAAAGCTGTTGTTTGGTTTTGTGTCCAACATACAGGAATACTTGCTCCTGTAAATGCTTCACTATATGGTGCATTTAATACATCGATATAAGAAACCGTAACAACAGAAGCCGTTAGACCCACATCATTACCCGCACAGATAGGCGTTACATAAAATCCCCAAGTTTGACAACCTCCAAGGTTAACAAAATCATAAGTTGTATTTGTTGTATTGACAACCGTACCCGAGCCTGGTGAAAATCCTGCAGGGCCATATTCAATATTATAACTTACAGGAGGAGTTGTTGTACTCGGTGTGTAAGATACTTGAATCGTACCATTACCAAT
>JBGCFH010000251.1:0-12579 GCA_045106825.1 Saprospiraceae bacterium
GCGAATGATTTGCCTTTTGAAGAAGAAGTTTTGTATGATCAACCTTTAAAAGATAATAGACGAACACGCATCACTGGGCCTTTTACCGTAGAATCTGTTCCTGCGGCGATGGTTAAAAGTTTGGAAGAAACGCTACAAGAAGAACAAAATCCGATAGCAGCCGATAATAGTATCGCAAGACAAGGTGAAACCTACCGACAACAACAATGGATAGATGAATTGGAGAAAACAGGCGTTCGAGCAAAAGGTGGAGCGATTTTGAAAATTCATCAATTAGCGACATTGAGTGGAACACATCATATACAGGCACAAGGTGAAACCGCAGGCGATAATCCCGAAAAGGTGTTGGTGGTATTTGGTCCTGAACATGCTGCGATGGATGCTCGACAGGTAGAAAATGCGATAAACGAAGCAAATTATTTAAAACCTGATATATTGTTATTCTGTGCATTTCAGTTCGATGAAGAAGCGGCAAAAGATATAGATGAAATGCCTGAGCATTTGGTTGGTTTCAAGTTATTGAAAGCCCAAATGAATATGGATTTGCAAACCGAAGATTTGAAGAAAAAAGGAAAAAGCAACCAAAGTTTTTGGTTGATTGGTCAGCCTGATATTCAAGTAGAAACAGTGGCAGACGGACAGACACAAGTTAGTGTAAATGGTTTTGATTATTACAATCCGAAAACAGGAAAGGTCGATAGCGGCGGAGCAAAAAATATTGCGATGTGGCTATTAGATACAGATTATGACGGACGAAGTTTGTTTCCTTCACAGATATTTTTCCCGATGGCAGGAGCAAAAGATGGTTGGGCAAAATTGGCGAAAGCCTTAAAAGCAGAAATAGATGCGGCAAAAATCTCCGCCTTTAAAGGCACGACTTCTTTGCCCTTTACTGCTGGCAAAAAGATAGCGGTCAAAATCATAGACGATAGAGGAATTGAGAGTTTGAAAGTGATTAATGTCTAATTTGTAAAAAGAAAATCCATGAAAACGATAGATAAATTAATACTATGTTCTCCTTATCGAGAACCTCATTTACATTGGGAACGCAATCCAATTAATCAAGAATTTTATCAAAAAGAAGGCAGACGACCTGCTGGTTATACCGTTGCTACAAAAAGTAAAGGTGGTGTTCAGACTGGACAATTCAAAGAATTAAAAACTGTCAATATTATCAGAGAACACGTCAAACGTTGGAAAGCAGAAGGACGAAAAGGATTGACGACAACCTCAAAAGAATTGTTAGATTTTTGGTATGATGACAAACAACGACAGTTTCCTTTTTTCTTTTGTCAATTAGAAGCGATGGAAAGTATTATTTTCATGGCAGAAGCTCCTGATAATTATAAAAATGGTATTAATATTCCGTCAGATGGTGGGGACTTTACTCGCTGGTGTAGCAAGATGGCAACTGGTTCTGGAAAGACTATTATTATGTCCATGGTTATTGCTTGGAATGTTTTGAATAAGGTTGCAAATTCAAAAGATAGACGATTTTCAAAAAATGTATTGGTTGTTGCTCCTGGTTTGACGGTTAAAAGTCGTTTGGCTGTCTTGCAACCCGAAGCAGAAGAGAATTATTATAAAGAATTTAATATTGTTCCGACGACAAAGATGGATAAATTGCGTCAAGGAAAAATCCAAATTATTAATTGGCACAAGTTGGCTTGGGACACACAGGAAAAACTGGATAAGAAAGTAGAAAAAGGCTATTTGCGTTCGGTCGATAAACGGCAGCAAATGGAAATTAGTGATAAGGCTTACGCCAAAGCGGTATTGGGCGATATGGCAAATGCTAAGAATATTTTAGTATTGAATGATGAAGCACATCACGCTTGGCGAACTGCATCAGAAAGTAAGAAAAAAGGGAAAAAGGCTGCGGAAATTGATAATACAATTTGGGTTGGTGGTTTGGATAAGTTACATAATCAAGTTGGAATATTAAGATGCCACGATTTATCGGCTACGCCTTTTGCACCTTCGGGAAAGAAGTCAAGTGAAGCAGGTTTATTTCAATGGATTATTAGTGATTTTGGATTGAACGATGCGATAGAATCTGGGTTGGTGAAAACGCCAAGAGTTGTTATTCGAGATGATAGTACAATGACTTCGGATTATAAATCTCGCTTATATCATATTTATGAAGATAAGGAAGTCAAAGCGGATTTGAATCAGAGTAGAATTAAAGCCGCAACACCTTTGCCCGATTTGTTGAAAAATGCGTATAATTTATTGGGTGCAGATTGGTTACAAACCAAAAGAGAATGGCAAAAAGGAGGAAGTAAAATTCCACCTGTGATGATTACGGTAGCGAATAAAACAGAAACATCTGACCGTATCAAATATTATTTTGATGCTGGACAATGTGAAATAAAGGAATTGTGTGAAGTGGATAAAACTTTACAAATAGATAGTACGGTTTTAGGAAAAGTTGAGAATGAGGATAGTAATTTGTCAGGTTCAAAGAAAGAACAAGCAGAAGCTTTACGAGAACAAGTTGATACTGTTGGAAAGGTCGGAAAGCCTGGAGAACAAATACAAAATGTGATTTCGGTAGCGATGTTATCGGAAGGTTGGGATGCAAAGAATGTGACGCATATTATGGGTTTGAGAGCTTTTTCGAGTCAGTTACTTTGTGAGCAAGTTGTTGGTCGAGGATTGCGACGAGTGAGTTATGAGTTTGATGAAGATAAGATGTTAGCACCTGAATATGTTAATATATTTGGTGTGCCGTTTTCTTTTATTCCACATGAAGGCGGCGGAACTTCTCCTCGTCCACCAAAGCCAAAGTATCAGATAGAACCTTCGGAGCTTAAAAAGGATTTTGCTGTTAATTTTCCGAATATTCTGAGAGTTGATACGATTTATCAATCGAAATTGGAGATTGATTATAATCAAGTTGAGCCGATAACGATAAATCCAGAAGACACCATAACCGAGGCAGATTTAGGCGGTGTTATCAAAGGAGAATATACGCCTATTGCAATGACGGAAATTGATTTGAAGGAATTTGCAGAGCAATATCGTTTACAATCTGTTATTTTTAGAGTAGCGACAACTTTATTTGAGGTCGAAAAGAATAACTGGAAAGGCAATCAATTTGATTTTTTAGCACAATTATTCCGCTTGACGGAAGAGTTTATTGCATCGGATAAAATTGATATTACTTCCAATCTATTCAGTAAAGATAAAGTCAGGCGAAATATTTTATTGACGTTGAATATTTCAAGGATTATTCAGCATTTTCAAGTTGCAATTAAGAAGCAAAATATAGCGGAATTGTCACCAGTATTTGATACCGAAAAACCAATTCGTTCAACATTGGACATGCCAACTTGGTACAGTTCAAAACCAAATGAATGGCATGATAAATCTCATGTAAATTATACGGTTTTTGATAGTACATGGGAAGCGAATAATGCGAGTATTATTAATAAACATGAAGCGGTCAAGGCTTTTATAAAAAATGACCATTTAGGATTTTTGGTGAAGTATAATTTCAAAGGAATTGTGAAAAATTACATTCCTGATTATATTATTGAATTTACGAATGGTGATAAATTAGTATTAGAAGTCAAAGGACAAGATAGCGATGAAAACCGAGTAAAACGGAGTTTTCTGGATATTTGGGTAAGAGCGGTAAATAGTACAAATCGTTTTGGAAAATGGCATTGGGCAATTGTTTTCAACTCTTCTGAAATACATGATGTATTAGAAAAGTATAAAGCTTTTCCGAATGAAACCTTCTTACCACAACCTGTTGAACCAACACAAGAATTATTATTAGAACAAAGCGAAGATTTAGCCATTTATTTTGGATTATCCGCAGAAGAATTAAAGAAAGAAAAATCTGTTGATAAAATGATTGAAAAGGTTATTCGACATTTGTTAAAGGATAATATTGATGATATTTTTAAAACAATTAAATTAGCTACCGAAGGTACAGAAGAGGAATTTGTAGATGTTGAAAGCCTTCAAGATTTAATTTATTCAAAGTTAGATGGTTTAACACCAACAGATACCAAACATTATGACGGAAAAGTAAGGGCTTGGTTAAAACCAACGAAGTATTTAGAAAAGCAAAGTTTGAGTTATTTAATCTCTGCTGAATTTTTGTATGATAATTTAGTGAAGCAATTACAAGAGGACTTTTCTCCTTTTGTTTTACAGCTTTCTCGTGCCGTTGAAAGTGAATTGTTGTTAAAAATATTTGTACCGTTTACAAATTGGATAAGAACAGAACATCCTGATATTCGGACTTACTTTTCTGATGATTTAGATAATAGAAATACAGGCTTTTTTGCAAAGATGATTTTGCAAAATAGAACAAGCTATACACTTGGTAATATGTATGTTATCTTAAAATTAGTTGGTGATTTCAAAGTGTATGAACAAAGTTTATTGATGCAAGAGTTTAAAGATTTTATTTTTGAAAGTGCTGATGCTACTATTTATGGAAATAAATTTTTAAAAGATGTCAATGAGTTATTAAGACGATTTAGAAATAAATCTGCTCATGTTTATACGATTTCTATTGATCAAGCGAGGGAATGTAAGTTTCTGGTGAGAGAGATATTATTATCATTTCTTGTTACATATAATGAAAAGTAGTAACGGTTTATTTTTTTGAGTTCAGCCCAGTTTTTTTTAAAAATTGGGCTGAATCCAAAAAAGATACAATTAAAATTCTATAATCAATCCAATTGTCGGTAATGCTTGTCCATTTAGACTAACCAAATTCTTAGTATCATATCTTTGTTGTGTAAACGGATCTCTTGGATTTAATATCGTTGGATTTCCTGCTGCATCACGATTTAAGACTTGTGTTTGTTGTTCTGTTTGGAAATTATATGCATTTTGTACATCAAAATATGCGTTTAAACTCCATTTGTCAAAAAACCATTTTTTGTCAATACGGATATCTAATCCATGAAAATTTGAACCTCTTAAAGTATTTAATAAATCGTAATTTGGTAACGCACGACCATTAACATTCCAAAGTGGAATCAAGTTAGCATTCGGATCGTCTGGTGTTTCGGGCAATGCAGACTGAAAACGCCATCTTGCTCCGATTTCCCAATTGCCTTTAAACTGTTTTCCTGCTGTCAAAGCAATAATATGTCGGCTGTCCCAAGATGAAGGTGTGAAGTTGCCATTTTTATCCTCAAACTCACTTATGCCTAAAGTATAAGAGGCAATTCCGTAAAATCCTTTATAGAATTTTTGTTGGAATAAAGCTTCTAAACCGTATGTTCTACCTTGTTTATTAGAAATCGCTGGTGAATTTCCGATCGCTCCAAAGTCACCTCCAATATTCGCAATATTGATACTATCTTGTAACAAAAATGGATAATTATCATACAATTTATAGAAGCCTTCTAAGGTAAATTTAGAATTAGCTTTCGTATTCACTTCGATTCCACCAACTAAGTGAAATGCTTGAATGTAATCAACTCTATCTTGATTTACCAAAACGTCTTCTTCTTCATATCCTAAAAGTGTATAAGCTGGTAATTGATAATATAAACCAGTATTGAAGTTCAAAATAAACTGTTCATTAACAGCGTAAGCAGCCGAAAAACGTGGAGAAAACTGCTTCAATGGATTTTTCATTTCATCATTAAAATCGTTTCCGTCACCTCTAATTCCTAAGGATAAAATCAATCGTTCTTCTAAGTATTTTTTACTTACTTGACCAAAAAATCCATATTTATTCATAGAAAATTCACTGTCAATATCCAATGTAAATAATTCACCATTTGGCAATGAAATCTGCTGGAAAGTTTGATTGTTATATTTTGCAAACTCGTAATTAACACCATAATTAATTTTATAACCATTAATACGTAACGTATTTTCGATTCTTAACTTATTTTCAATTTCTTGAGAAACATAATTCTGAATCAAATTATCAGGATTAGAATCATCGTTGTCGAAATATTTGTAAGATTCATTATTCAACATCGAACGACTGGCTACAAAAGTCCAATAACCATTGTCTTGATAGCGTTTGTAGACAATTCCGTTGGTATAATTCCATTGGAATTGTTCTGGTAAATTGGCTAAAAGAAACTGTTGTGATTCTGTTTCGTTTGCTTCTAAGTTCAAAACCGAACGGTCAATTGCACCTAAACCAATGAATGTAAATTCGCTTTTGTTGTTGGGTTTGTATTTCACTTTCGTTTGAAAATCCCAGTAAGAAGGTAAAAATGGTAAGTCCAATAGACCAAACAAAAACTGTAAATAAGAACGACGAGCAGAAACTAAAAACGTTGTTTTTTTACCAATTGGCCCTTCGAGCGTCAAGGCTAAATCACTTGCTCCAACTGTTCCACGAAAACCAAGTCTATCATCACGACCATCTTTTTGCTTAAATTCAAAAACAGAACTCAACGCATTTCCACGATTGGCAGGAAACGCTCCACTAAAGAAATCAACTTCACGAATAAAATCAACGTTAATCATTCCGTTTGGTCCACCAGATGCACCTTGAGTAGCAAAGTGATTGATAACTGGCACTTCTACGCCATCGAGATAGAAACGATTTTCATTTGGTCCACCTCCACGAATCAATAAATCATTTCTAAAAGAAGCGGTTGTTGTCACACCTGGCAAAGATTGAATCACACGAGAAATATCACGATTTCCACCAGGATTTCTTTGTATCTCCGCAACACCAACGGTACGTAACGATACTGGACTTTCTTCTGTTTTATTAAACGGTGAAGCCTTCACAACGATTTCTTCCAACTGTTCCGCATTTTCTTCCATCCCAACATCAATAACGGCTGGTTTTGAATTCGTTACTTCGACTTCGTATTTGATGACATCTTTGTAACCTAAATAAGATATTTTTAAATTATATGTTCCTGGTTCTAAATCCGTGATTGCATAATTTCCATCTAAATCCGATGTTACACCAGCATCAGAACCTTCAATAATCAAATTGGCAAACATAATCGGTTCATTGTTAATGGCATCGTATACTCGACCTTTGATGATTCCTGATTGTGCTTGAATCGTCATTACAAAAAGTAAACTCATCAAGATTGTCGTAATAATTTGTTTCATTTTAATACTTTGTTTGTTTGAACAAAATGTTGTTATTTCCTATTAGTTTGTTTTTCAAAATCATTCTGAATGGCGTTTAAACATCAATCGTGAACAATTGTTCTACAAAAACATTATAAATTTTAATTTTTTAATGCTTTTTTGTAGTAAATTTATTAAGGGAGAATTGAAAATTCCATCCTACCAATTTTCAATTCTCCATTATCAATTTTCAATTATTAGAAATGACAAAATTTGACTTGGCGAAATCAATGTTTTCATTGATTGAGGATTATGAAAAGGCTGGAAATGAAATAATGACGACGGAAGCTTTCATGTTTTGGTTAACTGAAAATGCGATTAATGAAGGAAAGTCTGAATCTGCGAATTTGGACAAAGAAAAATCGAATGCTTTTTCTGAATGGCGAATTAGTTATTTCGTTTGGTTGATGAGTAAATATGCAAAAACTTACGTCAAAAGAGCTTTGCAAAACTCGCCTTTGGTTGGTTTAGATGATTTTGGTTTTTTGATTTCGCTGTGTTATGAAGGTAGTAAAACAAAAACGGAATTGATTCAGCAAAATATTATGGAAGTTTCTTCGGGAATGGAAATTATTAAACGATTAGAAAAGAAAGGTTTAATAAAATCCTTTCGGGATGAAAACGATAAACGGGCAATTCGGTTAGCAGCTACAGCGAAAGGTCAATCTGTTTTGGCGGAAGCCATGAAAGAAATGTTTAAAGCGTCGAACATTATAGCTGGAAATTTGGACTCAACAGAACGTGTACAATTATTGTCTATTCTTAATAAATTGCATCTTTTTCATAATCCGATTTTTTTGAATGAAAATAAAACGGAATTGGTGGAAATTCAGGAGAAGTATTTGATTGTGTGATTGTGTGATTGTGTGATTGTGTGAAAGCGAAAAATAGTTTCAATACGTTGTAGAAATGTTAGTAAATTCCAAACTACAATTCTATGACTTATGAAACCATTTTTAATTATAATCTGCTGGCTTTTTTCACTCTCTTTATCTGCACAAAACTTCTACTTTAATCTACAAAGAGGTGATGGTTTTGCGACCGAAGCTGGTCAAGTGAATTACATTGCTTCTACAGATGAAGGACGTGCGGAAGAGTTGGTAACAGACGGTTTTGGCGAAGGAACTTATTTCAGAACAAGTCTTGGTTACAATTTTAATTCTTTTGTCTCTTTGGATTTTGGTGTTAATTATTTGCGTGGTAAAACGATTACTTACGAATATATTTATACTTTCATTTCGATTGGAGATACTTATAAAAAAACAACGTCTGAAAATATCAATACTTTCATTTTTACGCCTCAATTAAGATTTAACATACCAACTCGTTTTAGAATACAACCATATATTCAAATTGGTGGAGCAATTGGTGTTTTGCCTCAAAAAAGTTTCCACCAAATATTTCACATCATAGATGATAATTCATTCCAGAGGATTCGTTCAGAAACTGAAAAAAAATTGGATGGCGGAATTCCTTTGGGTTTCACCGCTGCATTAGGTGCAAAATATTCAATTAGTAAGACATTCTCCTTAATTGTTGATTTGGAATTATTGAATATGTCTTATCAACCTCGTCACAGTGTTACCACAAAATATATTCGTGATGATGTTAATGAATTAGAAGATATGACAGTTAAAGAACGTGAAGTTATTTATAAAAAGGAAATTAAATCGAGATCGAGTGATGATAATGAACCTCGAATAGCTTTACCTATTAACTTTCCAATGAGTAATGTTAGTTTAAATATTGGATTCCAGTTTGATTTTTGATTAGGTTAATTTTCAAAAGCTACATTTTTTTAATCACAGAATTTTAAATTCTAACAACTTATGAAATCATTTTTAGGAATTTTATGTCTTTGTTTTTCTTTTTCACTGTCTGCACAAGATTTTTATATTGATGTAAAAATGGGATTTGGTCAAGCGATTAGTGCTGGTCAAGCAGGTTACTATTACCGAGGAAGTTTTTTTAATGATCAAGACGAATTTATCACTGACGGTTTTGGTGAAGGTTTATATCTTAAAAGTAATTTTGGATATAATTATAATTCTTTTCTTGCTTTTGAATTTGGATTTAATTTTTTGAAAGGTCAAACTGTGGAATTTACACATAGATCTGCCTTTTTTGCTACTTCTGGTATTCCAGGTGGAGGTTTTTATAATCATTCACAAAGTATAAACGCTTTCCTATTTTCTCCTCAATTGGTATTCAATGTACCAAATCAATCTAAAATTCAACCTTATGCAAAAGTAGGAATTGCGATAAGTCCGTTTATAAAATCAACCGTTGACGCTGAACTTAATGAGCTGGATTCTAATGATGTATATATAAAAACAATTATGAAAGGTGGAACACCTTTAGGCTTTACAGCTTCTTTGGGTGCAAGATATTCGATTAGTAAAAGGTTGGCTATTGTTGCTGATTTTGATTTGTTGAATATGACTTATCGACCATATAAAAGTGTGATAACAGAATATATCGTAGATGGTGATAATCGTTATGAAAATTTGAGTATTTCGCAACGTGAAACGCTTTACATCAGTAAAAGAGAATCTAATGGTACACCAAATGATATAAATAAACCACGAGAACTTTTCCCAATTATGCTACCAATGAGTAATATCAATTTTAATCTTGGATTACAATTTAATTTGTAATATTGAGCTACATTCGACTTTATCAAATTCTATTTACATAAAAAAACAACCATGAAATCACTTTTATGTATCGTTTCACTTTTTGCAACTTTTTCATTATCTGCACAAAAACTATATTTCAATCTACAAACAGGTTTCGGCTTTGCAACTGAAGCTGGTCAAGGCAATTATCACAACGTAAAAATTGGAGATAATACCGAAACTAAAGAATTGATTTCTGGCGGATTAGGTGAAGGTGTATATTTGCGTGCAAGTGTACTTTACAAGAAAAATGATTGGATTTCCATGGAATTAGGTGTCAATTATTTACTTGGTCGTGAAATTGTTACAACAGAAGAAAGTCGTGGATTTTTTCCAAGTCCTTTATTACTTATAACAACTATTAATTCACGCCGTACAAAAGCCTTTATAGTTACACCTCAATTAGTTTTCTCATTACCAAACGAGTCAAAATTAACGCCTTATGTCAAAACTGGTTTTGCGATAGGTAACTTCATGAAAACAAGTGTTGATGAAGATTTTATAACTGAAACAAATTTTAATCAATATGAAATCAATACAACTTATATACTAAATGGTGGAAATCCTTTTGGTTTTACAGCTGCTTTAGGTACTCAATATTTTATAAATGAAAAAGTATCCTTTATTATTGATTTTAATTTATTAAGCATGTCTTATCGACCACACAAAAGTACGATGACCAAACATAAAATTGATGGTGTAAACAATCTTGATGGTTTGTCTTTGAGACAACGTGAAATTATTTATAATAATAAACTGGAAAACACTGGAAATATAAATGAAAACGAACCTTTTAAAGCTTTACCAATTAGTATTCCGATGAGTAATGTCAGTTTTAATGCAGGTTTACAAGTTACCTTTTAATTGAATATTAACATTAACCAAACAACCTTTAACAACTAAAAATCAAATTATTATGAAGTATATTTTTTCTACACTTTTCATTATTTGTTCATTCATTTTGAATGCACAAGATTTTTATATCAATCTACAAACTGGTTACGGTTTTGTGACCGAAGCAGGGCAAGCGAATTTTTTTAATATTGATATGGATAATAACACGGAAACGAGAGAGATTATAACGGGCGGTTTTGGTGAAGGAAATTATTTTAGAGGCAATTTTGGATATAATTATAATGCTACGATTTCTTTTGAGTTTGGTTTTAATTATTTATTGGGAAAAACGATTGTTCGAGAAGAAAACTATAATTTTTCAGATTTTAATGGTGGATATATTAATGAAATTGATTTCTCACAAAATATCAGAGCGTTTATGTTCATTCCACAATTAGTCGTCAAAATTCCGAGTGAATCAAATCTAAAACCTTTTGTAAAAGCTGGTCTTGCAGTTGGTACATTTATGAAATCAACGACTGAATACGATTTTTTTGCTAAAGGACCAATTAATAGTACAACTATCGAAATCGACAATCTTTTAGAAGGAGGAACGCCTTTAGGTTTTGTTGCTACTTTAGGAACAAGTTATTTGATTAATGAGCATTTTGCGTTAGTTGCTGATTTTAGTCTATTGAATATGTCATATCGACCATACAAAAGTACAGTTATAAAATATATCCGAGATGGTGTTGACGAATATAATAACTTAACGCTTCGTGAACGAGAAATTCTTTATAGTAATAAGGTAGAAATAGATAATAATACACTGCCTAATGATAATGAAGCTCGAAGAGAATTACCTGTAAGCCTTCCGATGAGTAATGTTACTTTTAATATTGGTTTGCAAGTGAATTTATAGATACCTAAATCTAAAAAAATGACAAAATAAATCATTTAAAACCAGCATATTATGAGATATTTTTTAAGTTTTATTTTTATTCTAAATTCATTTATAATCGTCGCACAAGATTTTTATATCAATGTGCAAACTGGTTATGGATTTTCGACAGCAGATGGACAAACGAATTATCAGAATATAGATGATATTTTTTTTAATGTCACTAAAGAAGTCGTCAAAGGTGGATTTGGAGAAGGACTTTATTTTCATTTAAATACAGGTTATAATTACAGTGAAATCATTTCATTTGAATGCGGTTTTAATTATTTACAAAGTCAATCTATTGAATTTACACATAGTTATTCTTCTGGATTTGATACTAATTTTGTCTATACACAAAACTCTTCTCAAAGTATAAATGCTTTCATTTTTTCACCACAATTAGTCTTCAAACTTCCGTCTAAATTTAAATTTAAACCTTACATAAAAACAGGAATTGCTGTTGGTCTTTTTATGAAAGGTCAATTTAAAGAAAATTATACTACTTATTGGCGAGGTACAAGTGAATTTGATATGTTTACAGAAAAAGAATTAAAAGGAGGAACTCCTTTAGGTTTTACAACCGCTTTAGGTACGCAATATTCTATTTATAAAAACTTGATATTAATCGTTGATTGTAGTTTGTTAAATATGACTTACCGACCTTACAAAAGTACGGTTATAGCATTTGTAAGAGAAGATGTTGATGAGTTGGATAATTTATCTTTATGTTCATGTTTCGCTGATATTAAACTTAAAAATGAAAATATTACGTTTTGCCTTGCAAAACAATCATCTCACGCAGATTTCGCAGATTCACGCAGATTTTTCATTAACAAAATTATTTTTTTGGTTGTTTGACAATTTTTGTCTGTTGCTGCCGTCTTTGTTTGAAATTGTTTACTGAAACTAAAGACAGCTGCTACTTAAAATAATAATTTTTGCCAAAAGCAAAAATTATCAATAAACCATTTTTTCTACCAATTATTAGAAAATCTGCGTGAATCTGCGTGAATCTGCGTGAATCTGCGTGAA
>JBGCFH010000252.1:0-21156 GCA_045106825.1 Saprospiraceae bacterium
AGTTCAATCGCTTAAGTTGACGACAGGCGATTTTAAATCGCCCGTCGAATTCTTACTTAATTTAGATTGCAGATTATCGTAAAAATCACTAATTACAGCAAAACACATTACGAATTATTTTAAACCGAGAATAGCTGTCATTTTACTCTTGTAGAATGACGTTTTATTATTTATAAAAAAAATCGAACGTGTAAAGTGTAAAATTGCTTCACATTTCACACGTTGGGCTTTTAGTATTTAATTATGGTTTAAGATAATTATCTAAGTGTTTATTGATAAGTTCTTCTATTTTATCATCAAGTTTCATTTTTGCAAGTGATTTATTGAATTTTTCAATAATTTCTTCTCCATTCGGATGATTTTTGGAAACAACTAAGTAAAGTTCGTCTGATCCAATATCATTACTCAACATTCTGAAATTATCAGGACTTAATGTTGTCATATTTTTTAAAGTCAACAAACCTACTAATTGAGGTGCTGCAATCATATCGACTTGATCGTTGGCAAGCATTTGAAAAGCAATTTCTAACGTTAAGGCAGATACTAAATTAATTTTTCTTTTATCCGCTAAAACATCCAACTCTTTGATAGATATTCCTTTAGTGATTGCGATTCTTTTTCCTTTCAAATCTTTATTATCTGTATATTCAAAATCATCATTTTTCTTTACAAAAAAGACATTTAAGATTTTGTATAATGGCTCTGAATAATAAAAATTAGCCTCGTCCGCTTCTGTTTTTACTAACGGTTGAGCGATTGTAAATGTACCTTTATACGTTTCTTCTTTTAGTTTCTCTAATGGAATAAAGGTCAGACTTGTTTCTAATTTTGCTTGTTTGAGTACCTGAAGCGTAATATCTGTAATGATTCCATTATTATAAATCCCTGAAGCACTCAAAGGCACTAACCCCTTAATACCCGCAACTTTAACAGTTGATTTTGTCCAATCATCTTTTCCTATTGATGGTATTTCAATTTTATCACCAACTCGTAAAGCACCACCATTTTTTGCAATTTCTGGATTAGCGTTTAATATCAAGTTTTTTTTGTCTTCATCATCATAAAACTTACGAGCAAGGCGACCAATATCATCACCAACTTGTACCGTATATGTTTTATTTTTAACCGTCACGTTTGAGGTAGCCGTAGCTATAATTTTACCATCAAGCTGCTTTAGATTGACAGTGTAAGTACCACTTTTCGTTACTTCAAGGTAGTCTTTATTGCCGACGATAAAATCATTTTGAAGCCATTCAGTTTCCAATCCTTTGACATTTGTTTTAGAATATAAAACACCTTCTTCCATAAACTCAACGGTTTTACCTTCTCTGATTGTAATATAAGCATCAGGATAATTAATATTTACTTCAATTGTTGCCGCTTTTGTACAAAGATTATCATCATTCACCACAACTGTATATTCACCAGGCATCGGAACTTTAAAGTTTGGTGAATTGATGTTAAATGTCTCAATATCTCTAAACCATTGATAAGATATATTACGTGTTTTGGCTGTTGAAAGTACATGTAAAATTCGTTTCTCCTCATTAAATGTGACTGATTTTCCTTCTTCAAATTCAACTGTTAGGTAAGAACAATCGACTACGGGCTTTTCAGGCTCTGGTTCGGGTTCTATTGACACCGGAAAAACAAACTGTCCACCTTCATGATTAGCATCTTGAAGATGTCCAAATTGTGGAACATTCGGAGAGTTCGCTGCAATCGGATATTTAATTAAATTAAATAAATCACTCGTTGGTAATAGTTCTTTATTGTTATTTAATAAGAACTTAATAAGATAACGTGCAAATATTGAATTGTCGCCACTTCCATTCGTAACAGGGTTTTTATTGCCCGAAGTGATGACTTGACGACCATTTAGTGTTTGCAATAAATTGTAATAGGCGACATCATCGCCTTCATTTTTTGCATAGTTTTCAGATTCAATAAAAGACTCTCCTGTAAATAGGGCATCGGAGATAATCAAGATATGTTTACTTTTCGATTTAACGATTATATCTTTAACCTCTGTATTTGAAATCATCTGTGTTCGACCTGCAGAAATTGTATTGGAAGGAATCCAATATCCTTCATCCTGAATCATCATACTATGACCTGAAAAATAAATCAACAATTGGTCATTTGCATTTAGTTGATTACATAATGTCGTTAATGTATCTAAAATAGTTCTACGAGTCGCTGCTGTATCATATAATTTAATTATATCATCGAAGGCATATTGAGTAGTTAAAATAGAAGAAATTGCATCTGCATCTTTTGTAGGCAGTGCCAAAGGTGACCAGATATTTCCTTGATAATCATCAATTGCAATGAAAACACCATATACATAACCCAGATTATCTTGAGCTTTTAGATTTATTGGTGAATTTATTAAAATTAAAAATATAATTAATAATAGATGTGTAGTTTTAGTCATGATAAGATATTAATTTTTATGGCTTATAGTACAGTGTGTTGCTATGAAGCAAATTTATTATTAGATAGTATAAATACAAAGAATCGTCAACCAAATATAATACAAATTATAATATGTTTTTTCAAAATTTAGTATAAACATGATAGAAATTAATATATCATTAGCATTTTAATTACAAAAATTATATAGTAATATCGTATTTTGAAGAATTGCATTAGTTATGTATAAAGGAGTAAAATTATAAATTTAGTACGTACAAATGTTTTTTATACACAAACACTTTAAATAGTAGAATGTCTCAAATCTAAAAATTACTATTCATATTACAACAATATACTCTTAAAATCATTTAATTTTGCATTAATTAATTAATAAAACTATGGCAAAAGAGAAAAACGATAAAGAGGAAGTGAAAAAAGAATTCATCAATCCGATTGATAAAGATAAAATTGCTGAAAACCCAGGTCTATTACCATATGCACATACCGTTGGAGGTTCGGTGATAAAGCCGATTGACGAAGGTCGTGTGAAAGGTAATGCGTTGGCAGCAATGGAACAGCAAACGGATATGCAAATGGCTCAATTGTATAAACAAATGGAATTGTTAGCCAAACAAGCTGAAGCTATCAAAAAACGGAAAGAAGTTTCGGAAAGTATTTATTTGGCAAAAATGAGTTTTGAACCAAAAATCGGTCATGTGTACTTTTTGTATGAAAAAAAAGATGGAGAATCGGTTGTCTCTCTGGTCGCACCAAATCAATGGGGAAGAAGAGGAATGCCGTTTGCAATATTTATTGCAAAAATTCGATTATTAGCAGATCATACTTGGGATATTATTGAGGGATAAAATGTGTTGAGCTGTTGTGGTATTGCTGTGTTCATATAAAAAACACCTCAAGACTTCTACATCTCAACACCTCAAGACAGAGAATATGAAAAAAGGAAAATTATATCTAATTCCAACAACCTTAGGTGATAATGCTTTGCATACGATTCCATCTTACGTTGTAGAAGTGATTCAACATGTGGAAACTTATATCGTTGAACGTGCAAAAACAGCACGACGCTTTCTTAAAGCCGCTGAAATCGGTAAACCATTGAATACAATCACTGTTCATGAACTGGACAAACACAATCGTACAAATTATATTTCTGAATATCTGGAAGCAGCTTTGAATGGTCAAGATATTGGCTTATTGTCAGAAGCAGGTTGTCCTGGCGTTGCTGATCCAGGAGCAGAAGTCGTTGCATTAGCACACCGAAAAGGAATAGAAGTTGTTCCTTTGGTTGGGCCTTCTTCGATTTTATTAGCATTGATGGCTTCAGGAATGAATGGGCAATTGTTTACTTTTCATGGTTATTTACCACCAAAAACGCCCGAACGTGTTCGTGCTTTACGAAAACTTGAACAAACTGCACCTCGTACGACCAGCATTTTTATAGAAACACCTTATCGTAATCAACAGATGATTGAGACAGCACTCAAAACACTTAGACCTCAAACTCGTTTTTGTATTGCTGCGGATTTGACATTGGAAACAGAATATGTGGTAACGAAAACTATTGCTGACTGGAAAAAAACGACTATTCCAAACTTGCATAAACGCCCTGCAATTTTCTTAATAGGATAATGGATTTACATATAAAACCTATAAATTTTCGACCTGTATTTAATTGGTTGATAGATTTTAAAATTAAGAATCTACCATTGAAAACCGGAACACATAGGTACATAGTACACATAGATTTTGCTTACGCAAAACGTAGTATTTGCAATATTTTGCTTCGCAAAATTCTTCTATTGTGTCCTATGTTTCTATGTGTTTCAATTACAAAATCAACGGAATAAATACAGTTACTAAATTTTTAAAAATCTTATAGGCTTTATAATCTTATTGATAATCAACTAATTTGTAGCTGCTTCTGTTAAACATCTATTATAGTTATAAATTATTCTATCTAAATTGTAATAAGTAAAATCTGCACGCCCAACTCTATTAATTAATTGAGAACAATCATTTACAAATTCTTTTACAACTTTATCAAAATTTTCTTGAGTAACTTTTTGTGTATAGCCCGAATTACTTTGTTCCAAAATAAAATATCTTTTCAACTTAACACCTTGGTTAGAACGTACAAAATATAGATATAGATTGACATTACCAGTTTCCTTACGTTCTAAAAACACCGTTTTTGAAGCAAAAGGACGAGGAGGTTCATCAACTCTTTTGCGTTCGTAATGAATCCATTTTTCTACAATTTGCGCACTATTATTGTTTTCTATAATTTTGAAAGAGTAACCATTCAAATCATTCGATTTAAAGGTTTCGGCTTTATTGTACTTTATCTTTTTTTTCTTAGATGCTTTTTTACGTTTGAATTTTACACGAACTTCACTTACTTCATAGCCTTCAACTTTTATTAAACCATGAATCGTATCATTGTTATTTTCAATGATAAATCCTTGTACATATTCACCTTCTTGATTTCTTTTATCGTTTTGACCAAAAGCAATTGATGTTATTATTAAGAAAAAAATTAGGAGCAACCCTTGACGTATTTTATTTTTCATAAATTATATATTTTTAAATTCAATTCTACAATAACAATGCCTTAGAGAATTGAATTGGTTTTAACTAATAATTATTATAAAAAAATTACATATAAGTTCTTTATTATTTTATAATTAATGCATTTTATAGATTATAATATTTTTAATTTGTTAAAATGAAGATTTAAAGCAACTTCAAGTAGAATAGCGTAGTATAACTAACTGTCTAAATTATTTATTACAAATTCCAGTTAATTTATTAATTATGAAAAAGCATAATTCACTTAAAAAATTTGAACAGTTTGCTTTGAGTAACAAAGAAATGGATACTCAAAAAGGTGGCGTATTTTGCGAAATTTATATTGCTTATGCAGAAGCACAAAACACATCAATTGACCCAAATGTAATGTCTGTTGCGGAACAATTGGATCAAACACTTTATTCACAAGGTTGGTGGGCAGCATTACAGCAAGGTGCAGGTATTTTTATGGGTAATTACAGCTAAGCGTACAAATTCTATTACAAATTCTATTACAAAACTTACAAAAAAATGAACAAAGCATCTGAGGTCAAATTCAGATGCTTTTATTTTTTAGTTTCTTGCTAATATATCTTCGATTTTCCCTTTCGGAATCGCATCAATAAGCTTCTGAGTATAAGCCTTTTGTGGTGAATGATAAATATCATCTGCTACTCCGATTTCTTCGATTTTACCTTGATTCATCACAATCATTCTATCACTCATAAACTTCACAACTGACAAATCATGTGAGATAAAAATGTACGTAAATCCAAATTTATCTCTCAAATCCATTAATAAATTCAAAACTTGAGCTTGAACCGAAACATCTAAAGCGGAAACGGATTCATCACAAATAATGAATTTAGGATTCAATGCTAAAGCTCTTGCGATGCAGATTCGTTGTCGTTGTCCGCCCGAAAACTCGTGTGGATAACGTTGAAAGTGTCGAGCTTCTAAACCGACTGTTTCTAATAATTCTATAACTCTTGCTTTTCGCTCCTCGGCATTGTTCAAAATATTATGAACTTGCATCGGTTCCATAATTGCATTACCAATAGTCATTCGAGGATTGAGTGAAGAGTATGGATCTTGAAAAATAATCTGAACATCTTTGCGTAAAGCCTTTAACTCTTTTTGTGATAAATTTAGAATGTTTTTTCCTTCAAAAATCACTTCTCCCTCCATTGCATCTGTTAATCGCAAAATCGTTCGACCAAGTGTTGTTTTTCCACAACCCGACTCGCCAACTAAACCTAAAGTTTCGCCTGGATAAACCTCAAAACTAACATCATCAACGGCTTTGACGTATTTCTTTACTTTTCCAAAAAAGTTTCGTTCGGTCGGAAACCACGTTTTTAAATTATTAACTTTTAGAATTGGTTGCTTTGATTTTAATCTTTCCATTCGAGCAACGGTCGTTTCAGGTTTGACTTTAGCGGCATCAATAATTTCTGTCAAAGAAGTTGCTTTTTCGGTGATTTCGATTGAGCCATCGTCTTTGTTAGTTACATTCATAAAGTCTGCAACAACTGGTAATTTACTCATTCGATAATCTAATGGTGGACGACAAGCCAACAAACTTTTGGTGTAAGGATGTTGTGGATTAATGAAAATATCTTTGACTGTTCCTTGTTCGACAATTTTCCCTTTATACATGACAATCACTCTGTCAGCGATTTCTGCAATTACGCCCAAATCATGTGTAATAAAGATAATCGACGCATCAATTTCATCGCTCAAATCTGCCATTAATCCCAAAATTCGTTTTTGAACAGTGACATCTAAAGCCGTCGTTGGTTCGTCTGCGATTAAGACATTTGGATTGCAAGACATTGCCATGGCAATCATGACCCGTTGTTTTTGTCCACCAGATAGTTGATGTGGATAAGCCTTAAAAACTCGTTCGACATCAGGTAATTGTACTTTTTCAAACAAGTCCAATGTCAGTTTTTTTGCTTCCGATTTTGATGTTTTTTGATGCAATAAAATCGCTTCCATCACTTGATTTCCACAAGTATAAACAGGATTGAGTGAAGTCATTGGTTCTTGAAAAATCATAGCGATTTCGTTTCCACGATATTTTCGCATTTCATTTTCAGGTATTTGCAATAAGTCAATAGGTTCGTTATCATCATTCGGATAATACAAAATCTGTCCATCAACTATTTTGCCAGGAGGCGAAGGAATCAATTGCATAATCGACAATGATGTAACCGATTTTCCAGAACCAGATTCACCAACGATTCCGACCGTTTCGCCACGATAAATCGTAAAACTTACTTTATCAACTGCTTTTGTCGTACCTTCTTCTGTGGAGAAATAGGTCTGTAAATCAATGACTTCTAATAATTTTTTTTGCATCTTTTGAGTGAAATATGATTATTTTATTCGTTGGAATAAAATCTATAGGATTTTCAATAATCTTATAGATTTATAGATTTACAATAATCATTCTCAAATAATCGAATGAATTGTAAATTGTGAAAATAGGTAGATTTCGTTGAGGATAAAAATTATTAATTAGGAATATAAATTTTGTTTGGTTAAAATCGTGTGAAATGAAATAAATATTACAACTCTGTTAACTGAAATCCATTAAATTTGTATTATAAATTTCACAAAAATTAAAAACGATAATTATGAAACAAATAGCAATAATGTTAACACTTTGCTTTCTAATCGGAGGTAATTTAAATGCAGAAACACCTTTAATTGGAAAATGGAAAGTAGTTACATTCGAAGTTAAAGGCAACTGTGGAATGTGTAAAACAACTATCGAAAAATCATTAAAAAATGTAGAAGGTGTAAAATTTGCAGTTTGGAATGTTGATACTAAAAAAATTACAGTTAAATACAATCCGAGTATAATCAACATAATGGATATTCATAAAAAGATTGCAACGGTAGGTTATGATACGAGTAAAGTCAAAGCAAAAGATGAGATTTATAAAAATCTACATGGTTGTTGTCAATATGATAGAGGTTAATTAAGAGTGTGGAATTAGAAATAAGGAATGTGGAATCGTTAAACCACATTCCTTATTTTTTGTAATGGTATTTATTTGGTTGATTTTTCTCCAAAGCTGGAGCTTCGGATTACGTTACTCTCGAAAATTACAAATCTATCAACGAATTAAATATAGGTACTATTTTTTCAATTCCTTAAACGTTTTTTTACCTTGTATATAATACTTTAAAACGATACTCCCGTTAATTTTACCTCTCGTTCGTTTTTCACTGATATACATTTCGTCTATCAATTGTTGGGCTTTCATTCGTTTGTGTAGAATAATGATTGGGTGTGAATAGATGTAAAAATGTGCTTTAATGATTGCCCAGATATTTTTAAATTTTCCTTCCATAAGAAATTTTAGACCTGCTAAACCGTCCAAAATTAATCGAAGGAAAAAGATATAATAGACTTTCCAACCATTTTCGTTTTTCAGAATCGTAATTAAGTTATTTCTAAAATTCAAGTACGTTTTATAAGGATTTTCGGTATTTAACGTTCCGCCACCAACATGATAAACAGTTGATTGTGGAACTGCAAGAATTTGATAACCAGCTTTTCGTAATCGCCAACACAAGTCAATTTCTTCCATGTGTGCGAAATAATCACCATCAAATCCACCGATTTTATGAAATTGAGCCGATTTTATAAATAAAGCGGCACCAGTTGCCCAAAATATTTCGTGTTGATTGTCGTATTGCCCTTCATCTTTTTCTACATTATCAAATAAGCGACCTCTACAAAACGGATAACCCAGAGAGTCCATATAACCACCAGCAGCACCAGCGTGTTCAAAATGTGTTTTATTGTGAAATGCTCGAATTTTTGGCTGACAAGCGACAACTGTTCGATTCATTTTTAGAACTGTGATAACTGGTGCTAACCAGTTGTCCGTAACTTCAACATCAGAATTTAATAACACATATATATTGGCATTGACATCTTTAAGGGCTTGATTGTAACCTTCTGCAAATCCGTAATTTTTATCTAATTGGACTAAAGTTATATTTGGATAAGTCGTTTTTAAAAAATCTACAGAATCATCTGTTGAAGCATTATCTGCAACAATAATTTCAGGTGTAAAAAAACTATTTTCAACACGTTTTCCATCAGAATATTTAATAACAGAAGGCAAAAACTGCTCTAAATATTTTCGACCATTATAGTTTAATATGACAATTGCGACTTTCAATTTTGTAGTTTAAGTAGTTTAAGTAGTTTAAGTAGTTTAAGTAGTTTGTCAGAACTACTTAAACTATCAACTACTTAAACTAAGTATTTTCAAAGTATTCTGTTTATCAATTGTAATTTGTTGTTTTAATTCTTCTAACGAATCAAACTTAGCATCTTCTCTCACTTTTTTTATAAACTCAATATAAAGTGTTTGACCATATAAATTACCATCAAAATCAAATAGATTGACTTCAATAGATTGGCTCTGACCATTTAAAGTTGGTCGGTGACCAATATACAACATTCCTTTATATTTTTGATTGTTATGATGAACATGTACAGCATAAATTCCAGCTTTCGGAATGATTTTATTTTGTCGTTCTACTTCTAAGTTTGCGGTCGGATAGCCGATTTGTCGTCCTATTTGTTTTCCATAAACTACTTTTCCGGCTATCGAAAAGGGATGATTTAGATATTTTTTTGCAGTTTCAACATTACCTTCTAAAATTGCCGTTCTGATTTTTGTCGAGCTTACCGCAATATCATCAACTTCATGTTTTTCGATTTCTTCTACTTTATAATTATAAGAAAATGCTAACTCTTTTAACAATTCAATTCCGCCCGAACGTTTGTTTCCAAAACGATGATCATAACCGATGACAATTCGTTTTGGCTCAAAGTATTTTATCAAAAAATCTCGCACATATTCAATTGGAGTTTGGCGAGCAAATTCCTTTGTAAAAGGTGTAATTACAACATTATCAATCCCATATTTTTTTAAAACTTCAATTTTTTCATTGACACTTGTTATCAACTTGAGTGAATTATCATTCGGATTCAAAACCAATCGAGGATGAGGATGAAAGGTAATTAATACCGATTCACCATTTTCGACTTTCGCCAAATTATTGACTCGATTGATGATTTGTTGATGACCAGCATGTACACCATCGTAAGAACCAATGGTAATAACTGCATTTTTAAATTTTGGTAATGTTGCTAAACTTTGGAAAACTCTCATATTTTTGATTCTATTCGCACAAAAATAGAAATTATAGTTTAAACTCAATAATTCATAAATGAAATCTATAAATAATTGATTCAACTTAGTTCCTAATATAGGGGAATTCTCATTATAATCATTTAATATATTAGTCAAGCCTAAAACAAAAAAGCCATCATAAATCATTGATTTATAACAGCTTTTGTTTTTTAATGTGCCTACGACAGGAGTCGAACCTGCACGTCCTTTCGAACACAGCGACCTCAACGCTGCACGTCTACCAATTCCGTCACGTGGGCTTTTTTTGAGTATAAATTAGAAATTATTTATGATGTGTAAAGTTAAAAACACCAACAATAGTTCAATCTATACATTAAAACTTCGGCAAAGATAAGTGAAATTCCTAATTCTACATTCCTAATTCCTAATTATTTTATTTTCTACTTTTCCACGCTTTCACTAATAAGACCATTCGACTATAACTTTCAATACCTTCTTCTACACCTTGAAATTTTAAATACGTGTCATACGCTTGATTTTGAAAAGGAATAATTGTAGGATATTTATCACGATTATTATACATTAACGCTAAGTCATTATCCATACCTCGACTAAGGTTTTCCGCTCGGAATATTTCATAATCTTCAGGTTTAAAGTATTTATATTCCGCAGCGATATAACGCCAATAAGTCAACTCTCCAGAATAACGAATCATTGGATTATCGGAAGCCATACAAGCAAGATAACCCCAAAAATTGCAACTTCCTTCATCTCCAAAACCATAACCGTGAGCCAATTCGTGAGCCATTGTAAAAGGCAACTGTGCAGCAGTCAATGCACCATCGACTTGTCCTTCTCCTATCCATGGTAAATAAATCCCAGAAGCACCTAAACGCATCAAAAACCCTTTCGGGTAAATCATTCTTCCTCGCATTTTTCCGACTGTTGGATAATTGTATTTTTTTAAAACCTTTACCAAAAGTTGTCGCATTGTATCTTCTAAATTTGGTGGTAAGAAGTCGTGTGTTAATGCGTTTGTATCAGCGTTTAGAATTTGTTGCCGAGCGACTTTTGCAACATTTGTCGCTTTTTCGGTTTCTTTAATAATTTGTTGTAAATTGAGGTTTTGTGTATTTAGTTGTAATTGATTTTCTAAGGGTTCACGAGCATAATTAAATCCCCAAAGAAATAGGAAAAGTACAATCGTAATGCTAAAAAAATTGGCAATTGGTAATAAAATGTCCTTACGTTGCAGTTGTTTTTGTCGAAATAATAGTAACCAATGACGACTAACTCGCACCATCAACCAACCTATTATTCCCATAAAAATATATAATATAGGAAAAGGTAAACGAGCAGTTGTATTATCAATCAACCAACGAATTGCTAAAAAAATACCTCTTGAATAGACGATTTCGACAATTTGTGGAAAAAATCCAACTACAAAACGAATAATTATTACAATTAACCCTAAGTAAATCCAACGATATTTTTTATTGTATTGCATAATTTAATTATAATTGCTGAATTGTTATATTGTTATCGTTTCGTTCATTGTTTTTCAAAACAATTTGACAATAAGCAAAAGGACAACAAAATAGTAGTTTAAACAATGAAATTAGCACTTATTATAATGCATATTTCAAAATAAAACCAATTAAAAACCAACATAAATGAAATACCTTAACTACGGTTTACTTTTAGGCTTTTTATTATCAATAAATGTAGTATTCGCACAAAACGATACAACAATTGATAATGATACAATTGCACCTATTGATACGATTATTCCAGAGGTTGAAGAGGACATCGAAGAAATTGAAACGATAACAGAACAGTTTTACGTCAATGTATTGAATAAAGAAGGACAAGAAAGTTTAGAAATTTATACGACTTGTTCTAATGCTTTACTAAATGGTAAAACGACAATTGGTGTAAACGGAGAAGATACAGAAGTGATTTTCGATGATTGTAAAACGGAAGTTCCGATGGAAATTGGTGATGGAAAATTGATATTATTGAGTAAAGGAAGTAGTTATAGCGATTATCGGTTGATGCATATTTCGCCTCAAGATGATGCTTCAAATCCTTATCGTATCAAATATATTCCGCTTTGGTTGTCGATATTACCACCTTTGGTAGCGATTATTTTGGCGTTATTATTCAAGGAAGTTATTATTTCTCTTTTTGTAGGAATTTGGGCAGGAGCATTTATTGTGAATGGAATGCGATTCGATCCGATTTCGATAGCGTTGAGTCTTTTTGATGTCGTTGAAACGTATATTATCGGTGCATTAAGTGATGGCGGACACTTGTCAGTGCTGATTTTCTCGCTGATGATTGGCGGAATGGTAGCGATTATTTCTCGAAATGGCGGAATGGCTGGCGTTGTAAAACGATTATCAAAATATGCCAAAACACCTCGAAGTACCGAATTAGTAACTTGGTTTTTGGGCGTTGCGATTTTCTTTGATGATTATGCAAATACCTTGATTGTCGGAAATACAATGAGACCTGTAACGGACAAATTCAAGATTTCTCGTGAAAAATTAGCGTATATCGTAGATAGTACGGCTGCACCTGTTGCAGCGATTGCCTTCATCACGACTTGGATTGGTGTCGAGTTAGGATATATCAAAGACAATATGCAAAACTTAGCAGGAATGGAAGAAGTGCCAGGTGCTTATTCTGTTTTTCTTTCTTCTTTGCAATATTCCTTTTATCCAATATTGACGTTAGGATTTATCTTGATTTTAATCTTTACACGTCGAGATTATGGAGCGATGTATAAGGCAGAAAAACGAGCAAGAACAACAGGCGAAGTGTCCAAAAAACGTGGTGAAGAAACATCTGAAGGCGATATGGAGGACTTAGCTCCTGTAAAAAATGCACCTTTAAATTGGTACAATGCAGTGATTCCTGTCGCAGCCGTTATTTTGGTGACAATCGTTGGTTTGATTGCTACGGGTTTAGATACATCGTCAGCGAGTTTGGTTGATTCGGGTTATACAGGCGATAGTTCGATGGGTTCAGTTTGGGCAAATTTGCATTTATTAAGTGATAGCGAAAGCATTGGATTTTTTGAACGTTTAGGTATTTTGATTGGAAATGCAGATTCGTATGTTGCTTTGATTTGGGCATCATTATCCGGATTGATCTTAGGGATTTTATTGACGGTCGGTGGTCGAATTATGAAAATCGAAGATACAATGAATACGATGTTGGCAGGATTTAAAACGATGTTACCAGCATTGATGATTTTGGCATTAGCTTGGTCATTAGGCACATTGACAGAAGAGTTGAACACTGCAACATTCTTAACATCGACTTTACAAGATTCGCTTCCGCCAACGTTTATGCCAGGCGTGATTTTCATTTTGGCAGGAACGATTGCGTTTTCAACAGGTTCGAGTTGGAGTACAATGGCGATTCTTTATCCGATTGCGATTCCAGCAACTTGGGCGATTTGTATGGCAAACGGTTATGAAACAGCAGAAGCTTTACCGATTTTATATAATGTTATTGCAACTGTTTTGGCAGCATCTGTTTTTGGCGATCATTGTTCACCGATTTCCGATACGACAATTTTGAGTTCTTTAGCATCAGATTGTAATCATATTGATCACGTTCGTACGCAATTGCCGTATGCATTGACGGTCGGAACAGTGAGTATTATTTTGGGTTATACCTCGATTGCTTTTAGTCTTCCAGCAATTGCTAATTTTGCGATAGGTTTAGCTGTCTTGTTTTTGTTTGTTCGTATTTTTGGGAAAGTTATTGATTAAAATTAAAAAAAATAATGACATACAAATCGTGTCGGTTTTAGAAACCGATACGATTTGGTACTAAATAAAACATGAAAAATATCAAATACATTTTATTATTTATAGGAATAGTAACCCTTTCAAGTTGTCAAGACAATACACAGGAAGCAGCGAATTATATTTGTGATTGTAATAAAGCGTTGGTAACGCATCTTGCAAAATTAGAAAAATTTAAAGCAGAAAATGATGTCAATTCGTTGGCAGAAGCACAACCTGAAAGTGAAAGAATCACGAAAGAAGCCAGAGCATGTTATGATAAAATGCAGGAGGAATTTGGTTCAAATACAATGAATGACAAAGATTTTGAGGTAAAAGTCTTAGCGATTGTAAAAGAACAATGTCCTGACGTTTATCAATATAGAAATCAAATTTCAACCGAAGAATAATTAATCATGTTACAACACAAACGCTTAATTAATCGAGCCGAAAGTCAAGGAATGACAATCACCGATGTATCGAAAATGATGCAACGTGATGCTGCTATTATTACACATAAAAATCAATCAGAATTAGTGATTGACGGTGTTCCGATGTCGTGGCTAAATGTAAGTAGTCAGTTTTATTGTGATAATAAACAATTGACAAAATTAGCTTATGAAGCGATTGATATTCCTTATCCGAAAAGTATTATTTTTGATTCTCCAGATGAAAAAGCGTTGATTGATTTTTTTGAAAATGGTCAACTATATATTTGTAAACCATTGGATAGTACGAATGGAATCGGTGTGGAATTAGACATTGATAGTTTTGAGAAAGTTAATTTATATTATAAAAATTATAAGCTTCTAAACACACGATTTTTGTTAGAAGAATATGCAGCAGGAAAAGATTTGAGGATTCAAGTAATTGGTGGAAAAATCGTAGCGGCTTGTATTCGAGAACCAGCTTTTGTAACTGGAAATGGTAAAAATACTATTCAAGAATTGATGAATATTCGTCAAGCAGTAATGACGAAGCAAAACCCAAATAATCGTTTAGAAGTTGATGAAGCAACAATGGAATTATTAAAAAAACAACAATTAACCATAAACGATATTCCTAAAAAAAATCGTCATGTTCGATTAAAGTACGTTTCAAATATTGCACAAGGAGGATTGCCGATAGATGTCACGAACGAGATTCATGAAGATTTTCATCGTTGGGCAACAGACTTGTCCGCTTATTTGGGAACAGGTTACATGGGTTTAGACTTTATGACAACGAATCATACCGAAAATCCTTATTTGTATACCAAAATTCTTGAAATTAATGCTCGTGCAGATTGGGTTCATCATACATTTTCGGAAGTTCGTACTCATGATATTGCTAAGATTATTTTAAAACATCTTTTTCAGTAATTTAGAATATTTAAATTTTTTATATAAAAAAATAAAATAATTGTTTCTAAATAAATGGCACAAATTATATTTGTCTATATTTGCTTTTGTATGAATAATATTTCAAATTTTCATTTAATTCACCAATCAATTAAAACGATTTCGTATAATTTGAGCGTTCATGGAATTTTTTTTATTAAAAAACACTTTAATAAGATAACTTATACAAGAATCATGTCGTATATTTGTGTTTCCGTCTTTATTTAGAATTACTATTCCTTCTATTCTAATAAGTAACATATATATACATAAGATATAAAGTTTATTTTTACAATCTAAAAAAAATTAGTTGGCGATGTTTAAAGCAGTATTCACAGGACATCTCGACTTTGGTACGCAACGTAGTTACGAGCAAGCATTAAAAATGTATCAAAGGCGTGTTGAAAATTATTACAAGGCAGATATTCTGCTTGTTGAGGAGGAAGTCTTCGATGAGGAGAATTTAAGCTTAGTGATTGGTAAGTTTACAGCACCTTGTTCAAAGAGATTTTGGCGTAATACATATTTATTATTAGATTATGTTTCTCAGTTCGCAATTTCGGGTAATCTAATCGTATGGCTTTTAGAAGAAGGTGTTGTCAAAAAAAACATTTATATCGAACCTCAAGGAGATCGTTCTCCTGTTGTCTTTTATCGAAACGGAAATGAATTGATGAAAGAAGGTAAGACCGAAGAAGCTATTGTGGCTTATACGAATAGCATTAAAAAATTTGAACGACATTCAAATGCTTATGAAAAAAGAGGATTAGCCTATCAAAAGCTGAGTGAAACCGATAAAGCATTTGCTGACTTTCAACAAGCAACTAAGCTTCGTCCGATGAGTACGGAAGCTCAGTTTGGTTTGGGATGTATCTACATGGATAGAGATGAATATCAACTTGCGATTGATGCTTTTCAAGCTGCAATCAAAAGTTCGATTCCTCATCAGCCGATTTTCTGGACAGCTCGTTATAAGAAAGGTGATGCACATGCAATATTAGGTCAATGGGAAAAAGCATCTTTAGAATATAAATTCTTTAGTATTCGTAATTTTAAGACCGATAACCCTAATTTCAAAGATCAACGAATCGCTCATATGAAATGGGGAAAAGCATTGATGAAATTAGAAGATAAAGAACAAGATGCTTTGAAAGCTTTCGAAAGTGTATTGAAAATTAAAGAAGTTACACAAGATGGATTGACAGTCGGAGAAATGCGACTTTGGAGAGGAAAAGCTCGTTATCAAGTAGGCAAGAAAGGTTTTAAAGAAGATTGGAAAGTAGCAAAAAGAGCAGGTTTTAAAGAAGCGGCTGAATTGCTTGCTACTCATGCTTAATATAATTTAAAATGTATTATTGATTGATAATCAATTTTATAATAGCAAAAGCCGTTTGAGGAATATTCCTTAAACGGCTTTTTGTTTTTTAGATTAAATATTTTTTCAAAAGCGAATGATATTTTATTTCAATAATAGAGTTAAGAATATTATTTTTAGCTTAGAAAGTAAACAAATAATGATTTTATACAATTAACTTATAAAGCTTTGATAAACTAATTAAAACATTTTATGAAAAATATCACTCGATTATTTGAAATCGTCGATTATCAGTTGGATAATTTTCCTCAACAAAAAGCAATTGGTGGAAAAAAAGACGACAAATGGCGTTTTTATAGTATACAAGAAATTAAAGAAACAGCAAACAAAGTCAGTTTAGGACTATTAAAGTTAGGTGTGAAACCTGGTGATAAAATCGCTACAATTACTTACAAAAATAGACCGGAATGGTGTATTATGGATATTGCCGTACAGCAAATTGGTGGTATTTTAGTACCTGTTTATCCTACGATTAGTGCCAACGAATATAAATATATTTTTAATGATGCTTCTGTAAAGTTAGCTTTTGTTGGTCAAGGTGATTTGATAGATAAAGTCAAAGCGGCTTATATTGATGTCGATTCATTAGAAGGTATTTATACATTTGATGAACAAAATGGCGAAAAATATTGGGAAGAAATTTTTACAGAAGGAAATTTGAGTGAAGTCGAAGCTCTAAAAGCTGCTGTAAAACCCGATGATTTAGTCACGCTGATTTATACTTCAGGAACAACTGGAAACCCTAAAGGTGTAATGCTTTCACATAATAATATATTAGCAAATATTCAGGCTTCACGAACGTTATTTCCAGTTGTAGCCGGAGATAAAGCGTTGAGTTTCTTACCGATATGTCACGTTTTTGAAAGAATGGTGTATTATACTTATATGAGTTTAGGTGTCAGTATAATGTTTACTGGAACGGATAATCTGGGTGGAGATGAAGGCGATTTAAGAACTTTGAAACCACACTTCTTCACAACTGTTCCACGATTGTTAGAAAAAGTTTACGAGAAGATTTACAATAAAGGGTTAGAATTAACTGGTGTTAAGAAAAATCTATTCTTCTGGGCTTTGAGCTTGACGGAAGATTATACTTTCCAAAGAAAATACTCTGGACTGTCTAAAATCAAAATGTCTATTGCGGACAAATTAATTTTTAGTAAATGGCGGGAAGCATTAGGTGGTCAAGTGAAAGGTATCGTCACTGGTGCTGCGGCTTGTCCTCGCAAAATGGCTCAGGTTTTCTCCGCTGCTGGTATTCCGATTCGTGAAGGTTATGGTTTGACGGAAACATCACCAGTATTAACCGTCAATCGTTTCCCGAATGAAGGTGCAATGTTGGGAACAGTTGGTATTCCTATCGACAATGTGACGATTAAAATTGATGATAGCGACAAAGAATATGATTTTCGTCCTGGTGAAGGTGAAATTATCGCTAAAGGCCCAAATATCATGATGGGTTACTATAACAAACCTAACAAGACAGCAGAAGTAATTGATGAAAAAGGCTGGTTTCACACTGGTGATATTGGAACGTTTGTCGGGCCAAATAAGCAATTTTTGAAAATTACGGATCGTAAAAAAGAATTATTCAAAACCTCTGGAGGAAAATATGTCGCTCCAAATCCTATCGAAGGTGCATTTAAAGGTGACTTTTTGATTGAACAAATGGCTGTAATTGGTGAAAAACGTAAATTCGTTTCTGCGTTATTCGTTCCTTCGCCTGATGCGTTGAAAGATTGGTGTGATAAAAACGGTGTAACTTGTACTTTAACAGAACACGCACATAATCCTGCATTGAAAATAATTTCACCGGAAACACTTAAAAATCAAAAGGTTATTGATAAGTTTCAAGAACTTTGTAATCATTATAATAAAGAATTTAGTAAGATTGAAAAAATCAAAAAATTCGCTTTATTACATGAACCTTGGGATGTTTCAACTGGTGAATTAACACCAACGATGAAACTAAAACGTCGTGTAATTGATAAAAAATTCAATGATGTAATTGAATCAATTTATGCGTAATTTTATACCAATAAATTGATTCAAAAATAGTCGTCAGGTGAGTATACTTTATCAAGAATCGTTTTATATTCGATTCTTTCGTAGAAAAAAATTCACCTGATGACTTTTCTTATAATTGTGGTTGTTTGACAATTTTTGCCAGTAACGGCTGTCTTTAGTTGCCGTCTCTGTTTGAAATTGTTTACGGCAGATAAAGACAGCCGCTACGTAAAACAATAATTGTTTGAAAAAATCTCATTTTGAGACAAAGCTTTATCTATATTTTTTAAAAATTAAGCAATAACCTTGTTATAAAACACAATACAGTAATGTGCTGTTCTTAAGTATAACTTCTGTCTCTAAATTTTCGTTAAAATCTGTGTTTCCAATTGTTTTGGCGTTTTTTTTGTCTTATAAAAACGAACACTTTAATAGAAAACATGTAAATTTGCCCTTGAACAAATTACACTATGAGATTTACTTTCACAATTACCTTTTTGCTACTTACTACGTTCGGATTCGCTCAAACACAACACAGATACGCAGCACCGATTTTCAAAGACTATAATATTTATGAAAATATTATCTATGCAGAATCAACACCTTATCTGCTTGAAGGTCAAAGTAAAAAACAATTATACGCACTTGATTTTTATGAACCAGCGAATGATTTTGCGGTAAAACGACCAGTAATTTTACTATTTCCTGATGGCGATTTTATTATTGGTAACAAAAAACAAGACGAAATCGTCAACCAATGTAAGATGTTAACATCTTATGGTTACACATGTGCGTGTGTCAATTATCGACAAGGTTATGATGCCAGTCAAAATGATGGAATTAATCAGGCTATATTTAGAGGTGTTCAAGATGCACGAGCAGCAATTCGCTACTTGTTAGAAAATCAACAAACTTTTAGAATCAATTCTGATAAAATCTATGTCGGTGGAAGTCGTTCTGGTGCAGCAATTGCCTTGCATACGGCTTTTTTAGATAGTGATGAGCTCAAACAATTTACGACTAATGCCAATTGTTTGGATTGTAACGGAAACCCTTTTGAGCATGATGTAAATATTGCAGGTGTTGTTAATATTGATGGAACGATTTATAATCGAAATATTATTGCTAATAATAAAAATATTCCGATTTTGAATCTTCACATAAACGGACAACAACCGCTTGAAAGAAGTTTAGGAGGTAATGCTTCAGCAGACTTAACACCTTTTCATACTACTAATTCTTCGCTAATTTATTTGCATCAATATTTGGATTCTCTTCATTTTAAAACAAATTATCAACAATTATCCAAAAACTCATCAATGGGTTTTGCAGACGAAGAACCAACTGAAATCACCTCAATTGCTAATTTTTTACAATCCGACATTACTTTTAAATCACCAACGCCAAGAGGAAAATCATCAGTTTGTGTGAATTCAACTTCTACTTTCGATGTTTCTTTTGAAAAAAATTGTACTTATAATTGGATAATTGAAAATGGTCAAATTATAAATCAAGATAACAATACGATTGAAGTAAAATGGAATGCTAACGTTGGAAAAGGAAAAGTTATAGTTGAAAAAACAGATGCTTCGGGTGCAACAGGTTTGCTTTCGAGTGCATTAATCGTAGAAATAACGCCTCAACCATTTGCAGACTTTGAAATTCAGTATTTATCAGATAATACTATAAAAATCAAAGACAAATCCTTAGATGCTAATCTTTTATCTATTGATTTTGGTTATGAAGGCATGATGTATCAAGGAAAACCTCAAACAAATGCTTCATTCACTTATGAAGAAAATGGGACTTACTTTTTGACACAGACGGTAGAAAATGGTTGTGGTATCGCAACACAATCCGTTCCAGTTGATATTTCGACTTCTTTACTTTATCAAAGTGCTAATTTTCAAAAAGCCTTAAATACAGTTCCTTCTTTAGTACAAAAAGGAGTTGATGCATCAATTTCTGTTAAAGAATTAAAAAATATCGAACAATTCATGATTTCATTAAAAGATACCAAAGATGAAATCTTATCAGAGTTAGTTTATACACTTGATGGTAACGATAACGAATTACCGATTTTCACCTCAAGTTTAAATCAAGGAATTTACTTTGTAGAGTTTTCAACGAATGGAAATATTTTAGCAACCAAACGAGTTCGGGTAAAGTAAAATTTTCTTCAATTGCACGTTGATTTGTGGAAAGAAATAAAGAGCAAACTTATCAAAAATTGCTCACGCAGATTTTAGGGAAGAGGAAATAAACAACCTACCCATCTTTCTATAAATTTTCCTTTATACTTCTTGTAATTTTCTTAGCGTCCCGAGTCCTCGGGATGCGTCATAAAATTACAATCGTCTAAAGAAAAATTTAAAACGAAATCTTGGGTAGCTTATTTA